>CAMVNR010000028.1 GCA_947168905.1 uncultured Lachnospiraceae bacterium | reverse complement strand
AGGCGAAAACGAATGCTCCCGCCGAGAGTGCAAAGCTTGACGGAAAGCTGCATCTCATTGATCTTGACGACAGGGATCCGTCCGTCCTTCGCGGCGTGGTCATCAAAGGCAACCAAGCCGGCACTGCGGACGGCTTCAACAGCAAAGAGTCTTCCCTTACCGACGTCCGCTGCATCTTTGAACTGAACGAGTGGGTCTATTTCTACCCGGATACCGACGCGACCTACGGACTCAGAGTCTGGATCCTCAAGCACCGCGACGATCAGGAGTATTACAACAAAGCCAAGTTCTCCGATCTCGATCCGAACTTTGCGAACTATTGCGATCTTCATTATCCCGAGGATGCGGAAAATCCGGATGAAACGGAATGGGGTAGCTTCTATCTGAATCCCGATGAATGCGAACCCGGCTATTACGATTTCGTCTTCACTTACGAGGGAAAAGCCATCGCCACCTTGCTTACCCGTTTCTATAACGAAAATGAGCTCACCGTCAAATCCGACGCAGAGCTTGAGAAATTAATGAGAGAATAAGCAATTGAAATGATTTGCGGAGGCGCTCCCGTGAAGATCAGACTGAAAAAGGAGGATTGAAACGATGAAAAAACTGTTTTGTTTGATTTTTGCTGCTCTTCTTGTGCTGGGACTTGCGGGCTGCGGAAAGGTGAAGGATCTTGCTGAAAATCTGGCGGAAAACGCCGGGAAGGAAGAGAAGGAAGACAGTAGCGGCGGCGGAAGTTCCTCTGGGAAACTGAAGGAAGGTCAGTGGCCCGAGTCTATATACGGGCCTCTCGGAATTGACGCGCCGAAGACGAACGGCAAAATCGTTTATACCGAGCTGCTCGACGAAGGCTCGTATCAGTATGGAGTTTATTACGACGGCGTGACACGGGAGGAATTCGTCGCCTGGACGGACGCGCTGTTCCAGAAGGGCTTCCGCGCGCACGACCGGGACAAGGAGCGCATTCAGGAAAGCTACGACTACGACACCATGATTTACCTGCCGGAGGAAAAGCAGGCTTACCGGATGAGACTCAGCTTCGAGTTCGACAGTCCCATGACCTTTGAATGGTACGACGAAGACAACAAAAACTTCGATATTCACTGGGAGAAGGACGAGGACGGATACGAATACGGCTATATTCAGTACAATCTCTCGATCTCCCTGAACCCGATGGATACGACGCAGAGCTTCGAAGGGGAGCTTTCGCAGTTTGGCATGAAGGCGGAGGACTTTAAGGACATCCCGAATATCCGCTCCGTTTCTCTCGGAAAAGGCGATTTCTCGGACGCCGCGACCTTCCGCTTCTACGCAGATCACGTGACGACCGAAGAGGAGCACGAATTTATCCGAAAAAAACTCATCGACAAGTTCGCGGAGGGCGGCTGGAAGTTCTATCACGCCTTCAATACCGAGCAGGAGCTTTCCGCGGACGAACTGAAGGACCAGGGTATCGGAAGCTACTACGTTGCGAAGGACGATCAGCTGTACCTTCTCATGGTCGATCCGGACTCCGAGTATGGTGAATTCGGCGGCGGATACGGCGTCTATATCCAGAACGCGAAACGATAAAACCGGCCTCGATTGAAAAACGATTCCGGAAGAAGGGAAAAGAAAGGATGTTTTTTGTATGAACAGGATCGTAATAAAAAAGATCGTATCCGCAGTCCTCATATTTGTATGCGTGCTGTCCGGCATGCGTTTTTCCGTATCGGCGGCGGGAGAGGAGAAGCTGCCCTTCCAGCTGGTCGCGCCCGCCTATGTGACTGCTGAGTGGCTTGAAACAAATGACTCACCGACCACCACCAAGATCACCTACAGTCTTTCAAACGAGATGACCGACTTCTTCAAGCAGCTCGAGAATGCACATCTCGACGACAATTACGAAGAGTTCATGTCCAAGTACGGCATCGACGAAATCAGCATGACGACGCAGGTCGACTGGGCAGTTGACGATGTGAACGATCCGGTTTCCGGCTGGCACTGCAACGATTTCTGGAAAGGCGTCCCGGAAGAAGGAATGGGCTTCGGATACGACAGCGAAGGCCGCTGCCGCGTCGGCGAATGGGATATTGTGGACGGCTGGATCGGAAACGGGACGGAGACCGTCAATGACCACTGGGTCACGAGATATGTTTCCGAGGACGCTTTCAACGGAAATCCCGACGAAGGAAGACCCGGCCTCAAGGATCAGATGAACCCGGATCAGTACGAATACAAGTACGAGGACGGCGATGGAAATCTTTATATCGATTATGAAAAGCACACGGTTTACTTCCGCATGCGTTTTGTCGTCACAACCACCCAATGGACCGACGACGAAATGATTGTCGAGAATTATTATTCCGACTGGTCCAACATTGCGTCTGTCGGAAAGGATGCCGAGAAGTTCGAGCCTCTGACAAAGGCAGATCTGCCCGCGCCGGAAATCACCGGCCTCCGCATGACGGATCATGATTTCAACGACAATCCGGTCGTTGCCTTCACGCTTACCGTTCCGGACTCGCTCGCGAAAAATGCGACGGAGCTTGAAGCCCACGGCGGCACGATTGTGATCGAGGTCGAAGGCCGCGTCAAAGGCGATCCGGAATTTGTGGGCCTGCAGGGCGACTGGATCATCAAGGCCGGAGAGATGGAGGCCGCCCTCTTCAGCCTCGTAAACGACGACCGGCCGACCGTTCCGAAAGACGCCGAAGTCGAGCTCCGCTGCCGCTACTGCATGAGGCAGCCGGATCAGGACGATATCTACTCCGACTGGTCCAAGGTCATCACTTTTGGTACCGACGACATCACCCAGGGCGCCAATGAAACTATTGAAGAAAAGACGGAAAAGGATGAAGAAACCAAACCGGCAAACCCCGAAACGCCCGCCGAAAAGAAATGCCCGATCTGCCATTTCTGCCCGCAGCCGCTGGGCTTATGCATCTTCATCTGGCTTCTGATCATTCTTCTCATCGTTGCCGTGATCGTTGTTGTCGTGGTGATTTCAAGGAAAAAGAAAAAAGACGGAAAGAAATAACGCACAAAAGAGATTATGAAGAAAAAATTTGCCTGCCCCTACTGCCGGGCTCCTCTTTCGGGAAAGGAAACACAGTGTCCGAAGTGTAAAAACACACTGACGCCGGTGATTGTTCCGGACCCGGAGAAAAAGAAAAAAGCGCTCGTCACGCTCGGAATCGTATTTGGAACGATAGCGGTCCTTGCTGTGCTCTTTCTGTGGTACTTCCGAGTCTGGCCCTTCCGGCCGAGGGCGGATCATACGGCCATGAGCGCCGGTATCGTGAGCCCGGAAGCTTTCCCGGAGCTTACGGAAATCCCGAAGCCCTCCGAAGAGCAGACCGCGGCGCTTTCTGCGTATGTAAAGAAGCTGGAAGTCCAGCAGAAGCACCGTCTGGATTTCGTCGACCGGGGCGGAGCGAAGAAGCTTCAGCTCCTCACTGCGGAGCTTTCTAAGGAGAATCCGGACATCGAAAAACTGATCCGGGAGCTCGGAGGGGAGATTACGGATTCCCCTGAGGAAGAGGTCAAAGCGCTGCCGGCCAGGGAAACCGTATCCTGGAGGCTTTCCCCGGAACTTTACGGAGCACCGTTCTACAGTGCTGTGTCCGTCGGCCGGCCCGTGGGGACCTTTCTTCTCTCGGAGGATACCGATGAAAGCCCGGAGGGAGCGGAAGAAGGCGGACAGGACGCGGATGTTGTCCCGGAAGGCGCCGAGACGGAAGAGCCCGGATCGGACGAGGATCTTGTGGTGACGCTTCCCTCGGAGCAGCTCCACAGCTCCCACCTGAAGATCGGAACCGCGAAGGAAAAACTGAAATGTCCTGCCTGCGGTCATGAGAATCCGAAGGATGCGGTGCAGTGCGAAAAATGCGGCACACTTCTTCAGTCATCGCCGAACTACGTCGTGTCCGAGCCGATCGAACCGGAGCCGGTGATTGCCGGCGGAGGGATGAGCGAGGAACAGCGGGAGTCATTGATGCTCTCGAATCTCTCAAACGTGCTTCTGACCGCAAACCGCAGTACGCTGGCCTTTTACATGGCCTGTCTTGCCTGCGAGGAGGATCCGCAAAATGTCAGCGCCGTGGTTTCCCTGGTGACGAACCTCCGGATGCACGGATACCTGGAGGAGGCACTCGACGTCTGTGTGATCGGGCTGCAGATGGATCCCGGGCGGGAAGAACTGTACCTCCACGCCGGAAACATTTATATCCAGAAGGATAATCCTTCGGCGGCGCGCGGATACTTTGGAAGATGTCTCGAACGATGCGGCTTCAGCGGCCCGGCTTATCAGGGCATGATGGCCGCGTACCTGCAAGAGGAGAATTACGAAGAGGCCTTCCGCTGCCTCATTGAGGGCGGAAGGGACGGCTATACCTCCGGCCTTTCGCTGGTATATGATATGCTGAAGCGCCGCGGCGACTACTGGGAATTCGCGGGTGCCGTATTTCAGAATTATACGGTGCGAAGTCTCATGGACTTCTCGGGGATTCCATCCGGGACGAGAGCTTGAGGGAAAGGTCGTCGACATCGGCGCCTGTGACATCCCTTCGTCGCCGGAGGACTGGGTCGCTTCCGCGCAGCCGATGATTGAGGGTGGACAGCGCTACGCCCGGGATGTGATCACATTCTATCAGGAGGATCTCAAAGAACTTGCCGAGATTTACAATATCCTGCTGAACGCGCAGGACCTGAAGGATCTCGCGTCAGGATTCATGAAGATCTTCGGTGAAAAATACAAAAAGGAGAAGCTGACCGAGGCGGAGCGGGTCGTTTCCTACGAGCAGGAGGTCTTCTGGCTGAATATCCTCGACGATTACCGGGAATGGAAGGTAAAGGACATCCGCGAAAAGGTCGAAAACGACCTGGACGGGTCGGACATGGAGCAGCTTTTCTCCATGATCGGCAATATTCTTGAGGAAAACAAGGCTTTCCTGGAGGCTCATGACGGCGAGTCTCTCGAGGATATCGCCGCGGTACTCGAGTGGGCGATGATCCGTGTGGAAGGGAACAATTCCATTGCCTTTACCCCGGAGCAGTCCGCGGTTATCGTCTCAAAAATCAAGAACGCGCTCCGTCAGATGGGATCCGTCCGGAACCGCGCCTATCAGGAAATCGGCGAAGTGCTGCACGATTATTACATGTACTCAAATGCGCTTCTGTCGATGCTGGCGGATCAGGAACTGTACCGGGAGTGGCGGCAGAAAATCGTCATGAATGTCGTCGGCGATCAGGCGGTCTGCATCGCGGAATGCTGTTTACTTGCCTATGTCTGTCCGATGCTCGCTGAGCCCTATCTCATGGTCGGAAAAGATACGCATGAAGGCTTTATGGAAGGCGGCGTGACCGGCAGGATCCCGCGCTTCCCGAAATTCATCATCAGCAACAAGCCCCAAAGACCCTCCGCGGATCTTACGCAGGATGTTTACATTCCGGACATCAATTCGATTTCGAGAAAGGTGCTCGGGATTGACGGGCTGGATTCGGGCGCGAAGAACGAGTACCCCGAGCTCACCAATATCTGGGAAATCGACTGGCAGGATACGCATCCCGGCGTGCCGAAGAGCGAGATGCCAAATCCGCCAAACTTTAACGACTCCTATCAGCGCGAGAAATTCTGGAACAGCCTTCCGCCGGACAAGCGGGCATTGTACCAGACGATTCTGACGAATCCGGACGCCCTGAAAAGGACTGTGCAGCTCAATATGTACTGCGGCAGGGGACAGACGGTCGTGAGCTTTAAGGAAGAAAATATCGGACTCCTGAACGGGCTCGAAGGGACGGCAAAGCCCTACGGAAGCAATTACAGCGTGACGGCGAACGCGAACGGGACGCTGCAGGGAAACGTCAAGCTCGGATCGATCGGAAAGGCCGAATTCGATTCGAACGGCAATATGAAGGTGACGATCAAGGATAAGCGCGGCATCAATCTCGGCATTGCAAAAACCGGGCGCGACATCACAACCTTCGTCGGCGCGAGCGGCGGCGCGGATCTCCTCCCCGGCGGCAGCGAAGACGATGCGAGCCAGAACGGGAGACCGTCGGGATCGGTCGGCGGCGCAGGACTGAAGGGGGGCGCCCAGATCTACGGGACCTACAGCCTTGCGAAGGGCCAGGTGACTTCCGGCGGCGTGAAGGGCGGCTTCGGAGCGGCGCTTTTCGGTCTTATCGGCGCCGGGGCTGAAACGAACTACAATGTTGTGCAGGGCATTTCAACGACGAGCTATTATTTCATTCTCGCCGGAAAGAAGCACAGCATTACCTACACGAGCGATCTCAGCTATCTGAAAGACAGTGACCGGACGGAAAAGAAGAATGTTCCCGGCCTGCAGGAGTTTCACCGGTAGAGAGAACACTATATCTTGTGTTTTCACTTGACAACAAAACAAAATATGCTATACTTAGAACTGCTCGCGCTTCCTGTGCGGGCAGTTCTTTGTATAAAGGAGCAGGTGAAATGCAGATCAACGGTTTTCAGAAAATGACGCTTCTCGATTTCCCGGGGAAGGTGGCGTGCACCGTTTTCACCGGCAGCTGCAACATGCGCTGCCCTTTCTGTCACAATGCGCTTCTCGTGAACGAGGCGGCCTCTCTTGAAGTGATTCCGGAGGAAACGATCCTCTCGTATCTGAAAAAAAGGCAGGGGATTCTCGACGGTGTCGCCATCACGGGCGGAGAACCGCTTCTGTGGCCGAAAACGCGTGATTTTATCGAGAAAGTGCGTGCGCTCGGATTTCTTGTCAAGCTCGACACGAACGGCACGAAACCGGCCTTTTTGAAGAGCCTCGCAGAGGACGGGCTTCTGGATTACGTGGCGGTCGATATCAAGAATTCCAAAGAGAAATACGCGATGACCTGCGGCATACCGGGGTTTGACCTGGCGCCGGTGGAGGAGACGGTTGAGTTCCTGCTTTCGGGAAAAGTGCCGTATGAACTGCGTACGACCGTTGTCGCAGAGTTTCATGAGGTTTCGGATTTTGTGAAGATCGGAGAGTGGATCCGCGGCGCGGAGCGCTATTTCCTGCAGGGCTTCCAGGATCACGAGGAGCTCGTGGGAACAGGAAAGATGACGGCCGTTTCGAAGGATGGAATGGAAGAGATGCTTCAGGCCGTCCGTCCCTATGTGAAAGAAGCCTCCGTCAGAGGACTGTAAGAAAAAAAGTCCGCTGGAAAAAATGTTTAACGGCTGCCGCTTTTTGAAGCGGCGGGGTATCAATACCTCAGAAATCCATCCGAAAGAATGTTAAAGAATCTGCATTTTTTCTGTTCGGACACAAGATCTTGTGGTTTCGCTCTTGACAAAGCACCACAGAATGTTGTATAGTTGGAAGCGTTCCGATTGATGCGGGACAGGCTCGTGACGGCCGGGGCAAGTGCCATCGGCAGCCAGTTTATTAACCATGAATGTTTTAAAAGGGGTAATTTAAGATGTATCGCGTTGTAAAGAGAGACGGGAAGACAGTAGACTTTAATATTTCCAAAATTACAGCTGCAATCACCAAGGCTTTCGACGCCTGTAATATGCAGTACCATCCGGATGTAATCGACTTTTTAGGGCTGAAGGTGACAGCTGATTTTGAGCCGAAGATTGAGAACAACCAGGTGACGGTCGAGCAGATTCAGGACTCGGTGGAGTCGGTGCTGATCCGTGCAGGCTATGACGAAGTCGCAAAGGCATACATCCTTTACAGAAAGCAGCGGGAGCGTTTCCGCAACCTTTCGACAACTCTTCTGGACTACAAGCAGGTCGTCGACAACTACCTGAAGGTCAACGACTGGCGCGTGAAGGAGAATTCGACCGTGACGTATTCCGTCGGCGGCCTGATTCTCTCAAACTCCGGCGCGATCACGGCGAACTACTGGCTTTCGGAGGTTTACGACGAAGAGATTGCGAACGCGCACAGAAACGTCGACCTGCACATTCATGACCTTTCCATGCTGACCGGCTACTGCGCCGGCTGGTCCTTAAAGCAGCTGATCCAGGAAGGCCTCGGCGGCATCCCCGGAAAGATCACTTCCGCACCCGCAAGCCACCTGTCGACCCTCTGCAACCAGATGGTCAACTTCCTCGGCATCATGCAGAACGAATGGGCGGGCGCGCAGGCATTTTCTTCCTTTGACACTTATCTTGCACCCTTTGTCAAGATCGACAACTTAAGCTACAAGGAAGTCAAGCAGTGCATCCAGAGCTTCATCTACGGCGTCAATACGCCGTCCCGCTGGGGCACCCAGGCGCCTTTCACCAACATCACGCTCGACTGGACGGTTCCGAACGATCTTGCGGAACTGAACTGCATCGTCGGCGGCAAGGAAGTCGACTTCAAGTACAAGGACTGCAAGCCCGAAATGGATATGGTCAACAAGGCCTTCATCGAGATCATGATCGAAGGCGATGCGAACGGCCGCGGCTTCCAGTATCCGATTCCGACCTATTCGATCACGAAGGATTTCGACTGGTCCGACACCGAGAACAACCGTCTCCTGTTCGAAATGACCGCGAAGTACGGCACGCCTTATTTCTCGAACTACATCAACTCCGACATGGAGCCCTCGGATGTACGTTCGATGTGCTGCAGACTGCGTCTGGACCTTCGTGAGCTCCGGAAGAAATCCGGCGGCTTCTTCGGTTCCGGCGAATCCACCGGTTCCATCGGCGTCGTCACGATCAATATGCCCAGAATCGCTTACCTTTCCGAGAATCCGGAGGAGTTCTACAAGCGGCTCGACCATATGATGGACATTGCAGCGCGTTCTCTTGACATCAAACGTCACGTGATCACCCGCTTCCTTGACAACGGCCTGTATCCGTATACGAAGCGGTATCTCGGAACCTTCTCGAACCATTTCTCGACGATCGGCCTTGTCGGCATGAACGAGGTCGGCCTGAACGCGAAGTGGCTCCGCGCCGATATGACGCACGAGAAGACCCAGAAGTTCGCGGCGGAAGTCCTGAACCACATGAGAAACCGCCTGTCCGATTATCAGGAAATGTACGGAGATCTTTTCAACCTCGAAGCGACGCCCGCGGAATCCACGGCTTTCCGGTTTGCGAAGCACGACGTCAAGATGTATCCCGGCATCATTACGGCCGCAAAGAGCTGCGATGATACGCCTTACTACACCAACTCCTCCCACCTGCCGGTCGGCTATACCGAGGACATCTTCTCGGCGCTTGACGTGCAGGACGAGCTGCAGACCCTGTATACTTCCGGAACCGTCTTCCACGCCTTCCTCGGCGAGAAGCTGCCGAGCTGGAAGTCTGCGGCGGAGCTTGTCAGAAAGATCGCGGAAAACTACCGCCTGCCGTATTATACCCTGTCCCCGACCTATTCTGTCTGCCGGACACACGGCTATATTGCGGGTGAAGTCACGAAGTGCCCCGAGTGCGGCGCCGTGACCGAGATCTACAGCCGCATTACCGGCTACTACCGTCCGGTACAGAACTGGAACGACGGCAAGACGCAGGAGTTCAAGGACCGCAAGGTTTACGACATCGGCGCGTCGAAAATGATCCGCCGCCGTCCGGACAGTGTTTCCGCGGCGAAGGATGAAAGCATCCATCAGGCTCTTCAGGAAGAGCCGGCAGATATCAGCCTGAATAAGACTGCGGCTGAGGAAGCGGCTCCCGTAAGTGAAGCTCCGAAGACCGGCTCCGGCGCGTCTTTAAGACTGTTTGCGACGACCACCTGCCCGAACTGCAAGATCATTGCCGCACAGATGGACCGTATGGGAATCCCCTACGAGAAGATCTACGCCAATGAGCATCCGGAAGAGGCAAGAGCACTCGGCATCCGCCAGGCTCCGACACTTGTGGTAGAGCAGAACGGAGAAACCGTAAAATACACGAACGTTTCCGAGATCAAAAAGTTCCTTGCAGAGATGAGTGCAGTAAGCCGTTAAAAGGCTGCAGCGAACGCCAGATGGCGGGAACAGATTGCGAGGCCAATATTTCATAAAGGCACTCTGCCGCACAATGAGTCTGGTTCTATTATCCGTATTGATAATACTGTCGGATGCATCGTGCGGCAGATTTCATTTCACTGTCCATGAACTTCCAGACGGTGAATCATATCATGGAGCATTCAGTTACAGGAGGGTGTATGTACGACATTCTGATCATCGGCGGCGGCCCGGCGGGGCTGACCGCGGCGGTATATGCGAGGCGCGCCGAAAAAAGCGCGCTTGTCATCGAAAAGGACGCTTTCGGCGGGCAGATCACGCATTCGCCGAGGGTGGAGAATATCCCCGGCTTTGTCTCGCTTTCCGGCAATGAATTTGCTGAAAAGCTGGTGGATCAGGCGATCGCGCAGGGCGCGGAATTCGAAGCGGGAGAGGTGACGGAGCTTCGAAGAGATCCTGCAACCGGCGGTTTTACTGCGGTGACGGAATTTGGCGAATTTGAAGGAAAAGCCGTGATTCTCGCGACCGGCGCGAAGCACCGGGAGCTCGGTCTTGCCCGTGAACATGAACTCGAGGGCGTGAGCTACTGCGCGGTCTGCGACGGCGCATTTTATAAGGGGATGGACGTCGGCGTTGTCGGCGGCGGGAATTCCGCGCTGCAGGAAGCGGTGCTGCTTTCCGGGCTCTGTAAAAAAGTCACGATTTTCCAGGATCTTCCGGTGCTGACAGGCGAAAAGAAGCTGCAGGAAGAGCTTGCGGGAAAGGACAACGTGGAGGTGATCTGCGGTGTCCATGTGGAAGAGCTGCTCGGAGAAGCAGAGCTTTCCGGCGTTGTGATCAGAAAGACAGAGACGGAAGAGTGCCTTGAAGTTCCGCTCCAGGGTTTATTCGTCGCGATCGGGCTGCTGCCGCAGAACGAGCCTTTTACGGAATATATCGATCTGAACGCCTGGGGATACGCGGATTCGGATGAAACCTGCGTGACAAAAACATCCGGCGTCTTCGCGGCCGGTGACTGTCGCTCGAAGCGCATCCGCCAGGTGACAACGGCTGCCGCGGACGGCGCGGTTGCGGCGCTGAAGGCAATTGACTATATCGAAGGACGTTGATAACGCGTCCCTGCCGGCCCTGTGTCCGGCAAAAGGAGAAGCTTATGATTACAGCTGCAGTCTGCGGCTGCGGATCCCGCGGCCTTTTCGCATATTCTACCTATGCCAGGCTTCATCCCGACAGGCTGAAGATCGTTGCCGGCGCGGATATCCGCCCCGAACGGCTTCAGATGCTTCGGGAAATGTACGGCGTGCCGGAAGAAATGTGTTTTTCTTCCGATGACGAGATGCTCAGCGTGCCGAAGCTTTCCGACGCGATGATTATTTCCACGCAGGACCGGAGACATGTCTACGACGCGATGAAGGCGCTGGACTTAGGCTACGACCTGATCCTTGAAAAACCGATGTCGCCGGAGCTTTCGGACATTCTGGCGCTGCAGAAAAAAGCGCATGAGACCGGACGGACCGTCGTGGTCTGCCACGTGCTCCGCTACACGCCCTTTTATTCGGCAATGAAGGAAATCCTCGATGCGGGCGAGATCGGCAGGGTTGTCACGATCGACGCGACGGAGAATGTCGGCTATTACCACTTCGCCCACTCCTTCGTCCGCGGAAACTGGCGCAGAGTCGACGAGACCAGCCCGATGATCCTCGCGAAATGCTGCCACGACATGGACTACCTTCGCTGGCTTGCGGGCAGTCCCTGCGTAAGCTTGTCCAGTTACGGGGGCTTAAGTGTCTTCAGGAAAGAAGCCGCAGTCCCCGGCGCCGGCACCCGCTGCACTGCGGACTGCCCGGAGGAAGTGCGCGCACGCTGCCCGTACGACGCGGAAAAGATCTATATCACGGGAAGCCGCGGCTTCCAAAAAAACGGCGACAGCTGGCCGCAGAATGTGGTCGTCTCGGAGCCTACGGAGGAAAAGCTTGAAAAAGCGCTGAAGGAAGGCCCTTACGGACGCTGCGTATACGCCTGTGACAACGACGTCTACGACCACCAGACGGTCCTCATGCAGTTTGAAAACGGAATCGAAGCGACCTTTACGACCTCCGCTTTCAGCGAGGCAATCTACCGCACAATCAAGATCACCGGAACCGAAGGCGAGCTTTACGGCAATCTGGAGAAGAACCGCATTACGGTGAAACGCTTCGGCGAGGAAGTGAAAAACGTGGACCTCTCCGTGAAAAAGGGAGAGTTTGAGGGACACGGCGGCGGAGACGCAGGGCTTGCGGAGGACTTTATCCGCGTGCTGTCGGGCGAAAAAGAAGCGCTGACATCGATTGATGCTTCCGTAGACAGCCATGTGATGGCGCTGGCGGCACAGGCTTCGGCAGAAAACGGCGGCGAGAGGATCCTGCTTTCCGACTTTGTCCATAAGGCCGTGCGCGAATAATGATAAATGAAACAGGTGACAGTGAAATGCTGAATCGTTTGATCAGATTTTTTGACACATATCCTTTTGTAAAGACCATCATCGGGGTCATCCTGATCGTGGCGGCGATCTGGATTCTCATCCGGGTCAACCGAACAGTTTTCCGGAATATCCGGAAAAAGCATGAAGGGCTGAACCCGCTGTTCTTCGAACGGATGATTACGGCTATTCTGCTTCTGACGGGGGCTGTCCTCGTTATTACGCTGGTCTTCGGTGAGAGCTCGGTCTGGAAAACGGTGCTGGGCGGAACGGCGCTTATCAGCGCGGTGCTGGCATTTGCGGCGCAGGATGTCATCAAGGATATCCTCGGGGGCTTGATGCTCACGGTTTACAAGCCCTTCGAGATCGGCAACCGTGTGGAGCTGGAGGACGGAACCGTCGGGATTGTCCGGGATATCACAATGCGTCACGTGATCCTTGACGGCCTGGATACGCAGAAGATCGTGATTCCGAACAGCAAAATCAATCTGATGAGGCTCAGGAATTTCAGCTTCCATTCGAATAACCGGAGCGCTCATTTTACCTTCTACATTGCCTACGGGAGCGATATTGAGCACGCTCTTCAGGTGATTAAGGAGGCCATTATGTCTTCGCCGTACAGTATCCCCGGAAAGGAAACGCCGGAGGGAGCGGCCTATGCAGACGTGTATTTCATGGCGTATGAGGAGTGTGCCCTGCGGCTTCAGACAACGGTTTATTATGCGGCTTCGACGCCGTCGGAAAAGGCGATCTCGGATATCAACCTGCGCGTCGACGAGGCACTGAGAAGGAATCATATCGAAATTCCGTATCCGTACCTGAATGTCATCCATAAAACGGAAACGGCCGGGATCAGCGAAAAAGAAATTAGAAAGAGGCACGTATGACAGAATATCGTTTCGCGGCGGAAGCGGATTACCGGAACCTGATCGAGATGGCTAACCGCGCTTTTGATCCGGAGCATCACACGGGGGATTTTGAGAAGGATACTTCGGCACAGAGCTTTTTCCCGCGCATTCTCCCGAAGCTTTACCAGAATATCAAGACCGCGCCGATGCATTATCTGGCGGTCGAGGACGGGAAGATTGTCGGTATTGTCGGCAATTTCGACCTTCCGACGATTGTGGCGGGCGAGAAGCTTACGGTCATCGGCATCGGAACCGTGAGCACCCATCCGGACCACCGGAGAGAAGGCCACATGATCAGGCTCATGAATGACTCCGTCGAGCGGGCGAAAAAGCTCGGCGCGGATTACATGGTTCTCGGCGGAGACCGTCAGCGCTACGAGCACTGGGGCTTTGAAAATGCCGGCGTGGATCCCGTGTTCTCCTTTGACGAGCACTGTTTCAGGCATGCGTATGGAAAGGATGCGGTTTTCGGCTATGAATTCGTGCCCTTTTCAAGGGAATGCACCGCAGAACTATCTGAAGCGAAAAAGCTTCGGACAGCCATGGGCACCTATGTGCTGCATGAAGCGGATCAGGAATACAATATCTATTTCTCCATGGGCGCGAAGCCCTTTTTCATCCGGAAGGACGGCGCCTTCTTCGGAACGGTCATGCGCTTTAAGGACAATGTATCGGATCTGAGGCTGACGGATCCTGCAAAAGCGGGAGAGGTACTGAATGATTTCCGGAAGGCTTTTGAGCTTGAGACGCTTCGCGTGAACCGGATCGCGCCGGATCAGGAGGAAATGCTTGCCGTGCTTTCCCGACTGGCGGGAGAGAGCACACTGGAGTCCTGCCAGATGATCCGCGTGCTGAATTATGAACGTACCATCCGGGCGTTTCTTCGGATGAAGTGTGAAATCAGCGCAGTGCCGGACTGCATGATCACTTTAGAGTTCGAAAACGGTGAGCGGCTGAGAATCGGCGTGGTGGACAATGAAGCGGTTGTGGAAAAACTGCAGCCGTCGGCGCCTGCGGAGATTCGGTTCACGGATCCTGCCTCCGCCGTAAACTACTTCTTCGGCCATCTGCGCTATATTACGGACTTTGGCCTCGGCGAGCTTTCCCAGGCGCACTTCCTGCCGCTTCCATATTTTATGCCTGCGTGCGACGAGGTGTAAAAACAATGAGTCAAGTTGAAGGGAAAATCCATGCTTGCATGGATTTTCCCTTCAACTTGACGAATGTCCCGCATGAGAGGCGGAGGGATGCGAAGCAACCTTAGCGCGTGTTTTTGAAAGGAGAGGGAAAAGAAGATGAAGGAGTTTCTGAGAGAGGCCGCGAATGTCCGGCCGTCAGAAAGCCAGCTGAAGTGGTACGCCATGGGCTCGTACGCGTTTGTCCATTTCGGCGTTAATACCTTTACGAACAAGGAATGGGGGGACGGAACGGAGCCGGAGTCCGTGTTCAACCCGGAAAAACTCGACTGCGATCAGTGGGTGAGGGCTATCAAATCCGCGGGAATGAAGGGCATGGTTCTGACAGCGAAGCACCACGACGGCTTCTGCCTCTGGCCTTCGAAGTATACGGAACACAGCGTGAAGAACAGCCCGCTTGGGCGGGATGTCGTACGGGAAGCGGCCGAAAGCTGCAGAAAGGGCGGCATTAAGTTCGGCATCTATCTTTCCCCCTGGGACAGGAACTGCCCGCTGTACGGAACGCCCGCCTACAATGACTATTTCTGCAACCAGCTGACGGAGCTTCTGACGGAGTACGGCGAGATTTTCTACGTATGGTTTGACAATGCCTGCGGGGAAGGACCGAACGGAAAGAAGCAGGTCTATGACTTCCCGCGCTATATTCGCCTGATCCGCGAGCTTCAGCCGGAGGCGCTCATTTTTAATGATTTCGGACCGGACGTCCGATGGTGCGGAAATGAAGGCGGAATCGCCCGTCACAGCGAATGGGCCGTGATTCCTTCGGAGCTTTGTGTGTATGCGGAGCCGAAGACCGGTCCCGGACCGCTGTCGGACAGCGGAAGCCTCTCCTATATGTACAGCACCGACCAGGACATCGGCGCCCTTCCGAATATCCTCTTCAGTAAAGGGCTCGTGTTTACGCCGGCAGAAATCAATATGTCCATCCGCCCGGGCTGGTTCTGGCATCCGGAAGAGGAGCCGCACAGCTTAAAGCGGCTGTACAGAACCTGGCTGACATCGTACGGCGCGAATGCCTGCATGCACCTGAATCTGCCGCCGACAAAGGACGGCCTGATCGACGAACGGGATGTGAAAAGGCTTCAGGAGTTCGGGGAACTGATCCGGAAAGAATTCAGTGAGCCGATTGTCGAGAAATGCGGCGAAGAAGCAAGGGACCGGACAGAAGAAACCAGAAAAATGCTTCTCGGCTATCAGAAAAAGCAGGGACTCTGCCCGCTGGATGCGTCGGATTATGACTGTCAGCCGGTGTACCGGATCGATTTTGACAGACCGGTCAGCATGAAAACGCTTAGGCATATCGTGCTTGAAGAAGACATTGCGTACGGGCAGCGTGCGGAAAGCTTTCAGGCCGTCGCCGTATTCGAGAACGGGACTTCCTATCCCGTCTGCCACGGAACCTGTATCGGGAACCGCAGGATTCTGGAGCTTACCGACCCCTTCGCGGATCAGAACCCTCTGACCGACGACCGGGAGGGAGAAGGCATTGCCTCGATCCTCCTCTGTGTCACATCTGCCAGAGGACCTGTCAGGATGCGGAAGATCAGCATATATTAATCAGGGAGAGAAACAAAATGCCAGCGTCTGAGGAGCTTAAAAACATCGGCCGGCGCTTCGGAAAGGAATGCTCCTTCCGACCGACCGGAGCCGGACATATTCACGACACCTATCTTTCCGATGACGGACAGTGGATACTGCAGAGAATCAACACGAAGATTTTCGTAAAGCCGCAGGAGGTCATGGAAAACATCGAAGCCGTCACAGCGTATATCCGTAAAAGGCTTGAGGAAGAAGAAACGCCCTCCTCCGAAAAAGTGCTGACGGTCGTCCCGACAATGGACGGAGAGCTCCTTTATGAGGACGAAACGGGCTGCTGGCGGATGTATGAGAATATCTCCGGGACACATTCCGTAGAGCCGGAGGAGCGAAGCCTCGGGGAATTCGCGAAGGCCGGAGCCGCATTCGGAAGGTTTCAGCTCCTCCTGTCCGGTTTTCCGGCTTCGGAGCTTCACGTGACCATTCCGGACTTCCATAATACGATAAAATATCTGCAGAAGCTGGAAAATACCGTCCGGAGGCTCTCGGATGAGAAAGACAGCCCGGAAGGATTGCGGCAGCGGCTCCGTACAGCACTGCCTCTGGTCTCGTTTGTTTCTGAGAGAAGGGAGCTTGCGGCGGTCGTCCTTCGCGGACTGGAAGACGGAAGCATCCCGTATGCGGTGACGCACAACGACACGAAGATCAACAATGTGCTTTTTGATAATCTGACCGGGGAAGCGGCCGCTGTCATCGATCTGGACACGGTGATGTCCGGCTCCAGACTCTATGATTTCGGAGACGCGATCCGTTCGGGCGCGGTGACGGCGGCAGAGGATGAGCCGGACGAAAAGAAGGTTCATTTTGACCCCGCTGCCTACAGGGCTTTTAAGAATGCTTATCTTTCCGTAATGTCCTCCGTGCTCACACCCGCCGAGAAACGGCTTCTCTTTGATTCGGCCATGCTTCTTACCTATGAGTGCGGAATACGATTCCTCACGGATTATCTTGAAGGCGACGTGTATTTCAAAACCACTTATCCGGAGCACAATCTGGTGCGTGCGCGGAATCAGTTCGCGGTATTAAAAGAGATGGAGGCCTGCAGGGAGAAGGAAGGAGAAGAAAGCGTATGAAGGTCTTTCTTGTGGTGATTCTTATCCTTCTTGCGGTGCTGTTTCTCTTTGTGCTTGTCGCTTCGTGGTTCCTCTCCGGTTTTTCAATGGGCGTGAAGAGGCAGACGCTTACGGAGGCGCGCAAGTGGCAGGAGGACCACTATGATCTCTCCTGGTATGATCCGCTTGAAAAAACGGAATATACGGTTCAAAGCTATGACGGGTACCTTCTGCATGCCGAATTTCTGAAGAATCCGGTAAAAACGGACCGTTACGTCCTGATTTCACACGGTTATACCGACAACCGGTTCGGCTCCCTGAAGTATACCAGGATGTATCTGGACTTCGGCTTCAACGTGATCCTTTACGATCTTCGCGCCCACGGACTGAACGAACCGACCTATGTCACATATTCCGTCCGGGAGAGCAGGGATCTTCTCGCGATGATCCGGGACAGCGAAGCGCGTTTTGCCAACATGAGGGTCTTCGGACTTCAGGGCGAGTCTTTGGGCGCTGCGACCTCCGTCGCAGTTCTTAAGTATACGAAGCGGCCGGATTTTGTGGTCGCGGACTGCGGCTTTTCCGAAATCATTCCGGTATTGAAGGTCGGACTGAAGAGCATGCACCTGCCCGGCTTTCTGGTCTATCCGGCGAGCCTTGTTACGAAACTGCGCTACGGGCTGTTTTACAGTGAAATGCGTCCGATCGACAGCCTGAAAGACAGTCAGGTCCCGATCCTGTTCATGCACGGGAAAGAGGACAGCTTCATCGTTCCGGGACACAGCGAAGCCATGCTGAAGGCGGCAAAAGGCCCGGCGAAGCTTCACCTTGTGGACGGCGCAAATCATGCGGAGTCCGCGATTAAAGCGCCGGAGGAATACCGGGAGACAGTCGGAGCCTTTCTTAAAGAACTGGGGCTCATATAAAAAGAGAGGAAAGAAACAATATGACGGATAAACAGCTGAAATGGACGACAATCGCGACCAGGCGGCTTCTGCATACGCCGGTTTTTGACGTTATTGCCCAGACGGAAGAGTCAGGGACCGGCATTACCGGAGAATACGTCGCTGTCGAAGCGCCGGACTGGGTCGTCGTGATCCCTGTATACGGGGATTCCTTTGTCATGGTGCGCCAGTGGCGTCATGCCGAGGAGAATATGACCTGGGAATTTCCGGGCGGAGTAATGAACGAGGGCGAAGACCCCGCTGAAACAGCGGCGAGGGAGCTTTTCGAAGAGACGGGATTTAAGGCGGGAAAGATCACGAAGCTCGGGCGCTGCAGCTCAAATCCCGCGCTTTTCAAGAATCATTTTACGGTTTTCCTTGCGGAGGATCTGGAACCTACGGGAGAACAGCATCTGGATGACGACGAGCTGGTGAATTATACCCTGATGCCGCGGGAAAAGGTGATCGATTCCTTTGGCTCCAGGGAATTCAGCCACGCCTTCATGGGGACAGCGCTCGCGTTCTATTTCCGCAGTTTGTCAAAAAATTAACAATATTTCGCTTGATTTACACCTGCTTTCATGCTACAATGATCCTGCTGCCTGACGGGAGGCACTTTTTCTCTGCCACCGGAAGCCGGCAAATAAAACATGAAAAAGAGGAGCAACATGAAAAGAGTAACTGCACTGGTCCTTTCCGCGGTCCTCATGCTCGCAGTGTTTATGACTGCCTGCACAAGCAGCACGGAAAAGGAAGAGACAACCACAACAACCGCTGCTGCAGAGACAGTAACGGAAACTGAGACTGAAACCGAAACTGAGACTGAAACGGAAACGGAATCTGAGACCGAAACCGAGACTGAAACTGAGACAGAAACGGAGACGGAGACAGAGACAGAAACCGAACCCGCAACTTCCGAAGGCACGGACATCAACATCGTAACCCTGATGGGGCCGACAGGCATGGGTATGGCGAAGCTGATCCATGACAACGAAGCGGGCGAAACCGTCAACCACTACAATTTCACAATTGCAACAGCCCCCGACCAGGCGGCGGCAGCGATGATCAGCAAGGAAGCGGATATTGCGGCAGTTCCCGTCAACCTCGCGTCCGTTCTGTTCAACAAAACCGAAGGCGAGGTCCTGCTTCTCGGTGTCAACACACTTGGCGTTCTGTATGTGCTGGAAAACGGCGACACGATTCACAGTGTTTCGGATCTTGCGGGCAAGACCTTGTACTCGACAGGGCAGGGCGCCATGCCGGAATACGTGCTGAATTATATTTTAGAGAAAAACGGTCTTACACCCGGAACGGATGTGACCGTGGAGTATCTGGCTGAGCATGCGGAGCTTGCGGCTCAGATGACTTCCGGAGAAGTTTCTCTCGGAATGCTTCCCGTGCCGAATGTTACCGCGGTTCTGATCGGCAATCAGGATGTACACATTGCGCTGGACATGACCGAAGAATGGGGAAAGGTATCCGACAGCGAGCTCGTGCAGGGCGTCATCGTCGTGCAGAAGAGCTTTGCCGAAGAACACCCCGAGGCAGTCAAGGCTTTTCTTGATGAATACAAGGCTTCTGTTGACTTTGTGAACGGGAACCCCGACGAGGCTTCCGTCATGATCGAGGAAGCCGGCATTATTCCGAAGGCCCCGGTTGCAAAGCGTGCAATCCCGGATGCCAAAATGACGCTGATCACCGGTGAGGAGATGGTCGCTTCCGTGTCGCAGCTTCTCACGGTGCTGTACGAAGCGAATCCTGCCTCTGTCGGCGGCAAGAATCCGGGACCGGAGTTCTACTATCAGGCTGAATAAGTACTTTGCGGGCTTTTTAGAGACTTTGTGAGAATGAGACAGAAATTCACGAAAATCCCCGGCTGGGTCCGGGGGCTTATCGCACTGGTATTCTGGGTGGCGGTATGGCACCTCCTTTCCGAAATTGTCGGAAAGGAGGTGCTGATACCGTCACCCCTTCGTGTATTTACACGGCTTACGGAGCTTTTGAAAACATCGGAATTCTACCGGATCGTCGGACTTTCTCTTGTCAGAATCACCGCAGGATTTATGGCAGCTTCCCTATTGGGCGTCCTTTTCGGCATCCTTTCGGCAAAGTCCGCGCTGACGGACATGCTTCTCGCGCCGCTTCTCTCGGTCGTGAGGGCAACGCCGGTCGCAAGCTTTATTATCCTCGCGCTGGTGTTTATCAATAAGCAGCTGATCCCGGGCGCGATCGCCTTTCTCATGGTCTTCCCCGTGATCTGTACCAATGTGAAGACCGGCATTCTCGAGACCGACCGGCGGCTCCTGGAGATGGCATCCGTCTTCCGCCTGAAGAAAGGAGCGGTCTTAAGGCATATCCAGCTTCCCGCGGTGTACCCGTACTTTCTTTCCGCTTTCCGGAATTCTCTCGGCCTTGCCTGGAAAGCCGGCGTGGCGGCAGAAGTCCTGTGCAATCCGAAGTACTCGATCGGCCGGATGCTCTATGAATCGAAAATCTACCTTGAAACCGCGGATCTTTTCGCGTGGACCCTGACGGTCATTGTCATGAGCGTCCTCCTTGAAAAGCTGCTGCTTCTGCTTTTTGCAGGAAGCGGGAGAGATAAAAAGAAAAGCGCTGACAGAGACCGGAAGCCGGAGGAGGTGGCTAAGGCATGATCCGTCTTCAGAAGATATCGAAGCGCTACGGCGAAAAAACAGTCCTGAAGGACCTGACACTGGAGATCCCCGAAAAAGGAATCACCTGCTTTACGGCGCCTTCAGGCTTCGGAAAAACGACGCTTTTCAGGATCCTTCTGGGACTGGAAAAAGCAGATTCCGGAAGCGTTCTCGGAACAGAAGGACTCCGTTTCTCCTGCGCCTTTCAGGAGCCGAGACTTGTGCCGAACCTTACGGCGCTTGAAAATGTGCTTCTGGTCACACAAAAAGGAATCGGAAGGAAGAAACCAAAAACGCCGGAGGAGGAGAGCGCGTGTTCAGCAGCCGAAAAACTTCTGTCGCTTCTTGGGCTTGAAGGGGAGCTTTCGGAGTACCCCGACGAGCTTTCGGGCGGTGAGAAGCAGCGTGTGTCTCTTGCGCGGGCGCTTATCGCAAAAAGCGACGTGCTGATTCTGGACGAGCCCTTTACCGGGATCGACGAGGCGCGGAAAAAAGAGATTATTCCGTTGATCAAAGAAGCCGCCGCCGATAAGCCTGTCCTTATGACGACGCATCAGGAGGAAGATGCGCGGGCGCTTGGCGCTCTTATTGTAAATCTTTCTCGTAAAACTTGAAAAAAACTCTTTTCAAATAAGCGGTTCTGTTATATTATATAAAAGTATTATACTGTATATTGTGTAATTCTGCCCGCAGCTTTCTTTCGGAAAGAAAATTGACGGGCAAAAAGGCATGGATATTGACTGCATCCTACAAAACGGGTGCTCTCACATATAACTTAATGGAGGGAACTATGAAGAAAACGATCAGCAAGATTCCGTTCTCCGAGACTCCGGAGCAGGCGAAGGCTCTGCAGGAAGTCATTGACGAGAACAAAGCGGACCAGTCGAACCTCATGGTCGTGATGCAGAAGGCTCAGGATATTTACGGATATCTTCCGTACGAAGTCCAGCTGCGCATCGCCGACGGCATGGGCGTACCGTTCGAAAAGGTCTACGGTGTGGCAACCTTCTATGCACAGTTTGCGCTGTCTCCGAAGGGAAAATACAACATTTCCGTCTGTCTCGGAACCGCATGCTATGTCAAGGGCTCCGGCGATATCATGGATGAGCTTCAGAATGAGCTCGGCATCGCGGCGGAAGAGTGCACGCTTGACGGAAAGTTCAGTCTCACGGCAGCACGCTGCGTCGGCGCCTGCGGACTTGCGCCCGTTATGAGCATCAACGACGAGGTTTACGGCAGAATCACCAAGAATGACGTAAAGGGCATCCTTGCGAAATACGCCTGAGATCGGATGAAAGGCGCCCTGTAAAAAGGGCGGGAAAGATCATTTGGAACAGGGAGGCTGAGTATGAAAATCAGCGATGTGAAGGAACTCCTCGAGGCAGAAGTGCTTTCAGGGGAGGAACATCTTGGCCGTGATGTGTTTTCTGCCTGCGGCTGCGACATGATGAGTGATGTGCTTGCGTTTGCGAAGGATCAGGCCGTTCTTCTGACAGGCCTTGTGAATCCGCAGGTCGTGAGGACAGCGGAAATGATGGACATGGTATGCATCGTTTTCGTCAGGTCAAAGAAACCTACCGGAGCCATTCTGCAGCTGGCCGAGAGCTCGGGAATCGTCGTGATGGCGACAGATATCCGTATGTATGAAGCCTGCGGCAGACTGTATATCAACGGTCTTCGGGGGGAGAAGCATCTCGAACATGTCTGAACCTCTGGTATTCCACTTTGACGTGGACGGCTCTGACTTTACTTCCGCAGGAACGGCATCGGTTACGGTCAAGAAAAACCTGCGGCAGCTCGGACTTCCTGCGGATGTGATACGAAAACTCTCTATAGCCATGTACGAGGGTGAAATCAATATGGTCATTCACGCGAACGGCGGCACTGCCGACGTTATCGTGACAGAGCAGTATATTGACATCATTCTGAAGGATCAGGGCCCCGGTATTCCGGACGTTAATCTTGCAATGCAGGAAGGCTATTCGACGGCAACAGCACAGATTCATTCTCTGGGCTTCGGCGCCGGCATGGGTCTTCCCAACATGAAGCGCTATTCGGATGAAATGAAAATCGATACGGAACTCGGTGTGGGTACGACGGTGTCCATGCGGATCTGGATCAGATAAGGAGACAACATGGATTCGTACGAGCATTCGGTCCAGCTGGATCCGAAGAAATGCACAGGCTGTACGACCTGCCTTCATCATTGTCCGACAGAAGCGATTCGAATTCAGAACGGCCGGGCGGTCATCAACCAGGACCGCTGCATCGACTGCGGAGAATGCATCCGCAAATGCCCGCACAATGCGAAGCGCGCGGTGTCTTCAAAGCTCGAGTCGATGGACCGTTTCCGTTACAAGGTGGCGCTTCCCGCGCCGAGTCTCTACGGCCAGTTCAATAATATGGACGATGTCGACTATATTCTGAACGGTCTTCTGAAAATTGGATTTGATGAAGTGTATGAGGTGGCGAAGGCCGCAGAGCTCGTATCCGCCTATACACGTCAGTATATGAAGGCAGACGGTGTGCCGAAGCCGCTCATCAGTTCCGCCTGTCCGGTGGTGTTAAGACTGATCTCTCTGATGTATCCTTCCCTGGAGGACCATGTGCTGCATATGCTTCCGCCGATGGAAGTCGCCGCAACCGAGGCCAGGAAGAAAGTCAAAAGAGAGCATCCGGAGTTTTCGGATGAAGAGGTCGGGATCTGCTTTATCTCTCCCTGCCCCGCGAAGGTGAGCTATGTAAGGAATAATTTCGGCGCACATAAAAGCAGGGTCGACGAAGTGGTCGCGATCAGCGATATTTACTTCCGGCTCCTCGATGTCATGAAGCCCGACGAGAATGTGCAGGCGCTCTCCGAGACCGGGATGACCGGGATCGCGTGGGCCGGCTCCGGCGGAGAAGCGACGGCGATTCTGAATGAGGATTACCTCGCCGCCGACGGCATCGAGAATGTCAACAAGGTTCTTGAGGAAATCGAAAACGGCAATATTTCGCATGTGAAGTTCGTGGAACTGAATGCCTGCCCCGGCGGCTGCGTCGGCGGCGTGCTGACGGTCCAGAATCCGTTCATAGCGAAGGCCCGGATCCGCACCGTCAGCCGGTGCCTTCCGATGGCGGCAAACTTTGCCGATCCTGACGAGGAATGGATTCCTTCGGAATTCCTCTTTGATGAAATGCCGGCGTATGTGCCGGTTTCACGGCTCTCGCCGAATTTTGCGG
This sequence comes from uncultured Lachnospiraceae bacterium, assembly GCA_947168905.1. Lineage (GTDB taxonomy): Bacteria > Bacillota > Clostridia > Lachnospirales > Lachnospiraceae > UBA1267. The sequence goes on along the minus strand of CAMVNR010000028.1, from coordinate 5,692 downwards.
AGTCGATGCGGATGATGTCGGAAATCCAGCGTATCCGCGCGACGCTTCCCGGAATCGACTGCGGAGCCTGCGGCGCCCCGAACTGCCGCGCGCATGCAGAAGACGCGGTGCGCGAAGGGAAACGGACGGTAAGCTGTCCTTTTGCGGATCTTTACAGCAAGGGCTTGCTTAAATAAGGGCAGATCATTTCCGGTTTTTTCGAATATCTGCGGAAAAGAGAAGAGAAAATGACGGTTTCAGAGCTTTTAGAACATGGTTTTTCGGAAATCTCCCTGCCGGATCCCGACAGGGAAATTCACGGCGTCTATATCGGCGACCTTCTGTCCTGGGTAATGGGAAGAGCGGATGCCGACAATGCGTGGATAACCATTATGTCCAACATCAACGTGATTGCCGTCGCGACCCTTGCGGATACCGCGGTCGTGATTCTTTCGGAGGACGTGGATCTTCCGGAAGACATTGTGCAGCAGGCACAGGTGAAGGGCGTGAATGTTCTGAAGAGTTCCGTGCCGTCCTATGAAACAGCCGTGAAGCTGTACGAGCTTTTAAAATGAGTCTGTATACCTACGATCTGCATGTTCATTCCTGTCTTTCGCCCTGTGCGGACAACGACAATACGCCGAATAATCTCGCGGGGTTTGCGGCGCTGAACAACATTCAGATTATGGCGCTTACGGATCACAACAGTTCGAGAAACTGTCCCGCGTTTTTTACGGCGGCGAAACGCTACGGGATCATTCCGATCCCCGGCATGGAGCTGACGACATCGGAAGACATCCATGTCATCTGCCTTTTCCCGACACTTGAGGAGGCGCTCTCCTTCAATGACGAGGTGGATACACGGCGGATTCGTTTCAAGAACAACAAAGAAATATTCGGGGATCAGCTGATTCTTGACGGAGAGGACGAGGTGATCGGAGAGGAAGAGGACTTCCTGACGAACGCGACGACCATCTCCTATGAGGAAGTCCCGGAAATCGTGGAAAAGTACCGCGGCGCATGCTATCCGGCGCATATCGACCGGGAGGCGAACGGGGTTATCGCTATCCTCGGAACCCTTCCAGAAGAGCCGGACTATCCTTCAGTGGAGCTGCATTTTGCGAAGAACATCGAAGCCTATACGGAAGAGTTTCATCTGCAGGACAAACAGGTGGTCGTAAGTTCTGACGCGCACTATCTGCAGGACCTGAGGGAGGACAATGAGTCCATTGAAATACCCGACGAACCGTATTCAGGCGCGCTTGTACGCGAGAACCTGATCCGGATTCTCAGGGGGGAGAAGATATGAAGGAACTGTCGCTGAATATCCTGGATATTACGGAAAACTCGGTCAAGGCCGGCGCCTCGCTCACATCCATCATTATTGAGGAAAAAGGAACGAAGCTGACGCTTACGATCGAGGATGACGGAAAAGGCATGTCGGAAGAAATCCTGCGCGGCGTAACGGATCCTTTTTATACGACCCGCACGACAAGGAAAGTCGGCCTCGGGCTCCCGCTTCTGAAGCTGGCGGCGGAGCAGTCCGGAGGAGAGATGAAGATCACCTCCAGAAGCATTGAAGACGATCCGGAGAATCACGGGACAAAGGTTACCGCGGTATTTTATAAGGACAGCATTGACTTCACGCCGCTCGGCGACGTGGTCTCAACGATCCTGACCCTCATACAGGGACATCCGGATACGGATTTTCTGTTCCGGCATACCATAGAGGACTCGGGAGAAAAAGATGTATCGGTGGAAATGGATACACGGGAGCTTCGGGAAGCGCTCGGGGAAGACGTTCCGCTGAACGAATACGAAGTAATCAAATGGATCGAAGGCTATCTGTATGAGCAGTACAGCGATCCGGAAGATGAATAAAGAAACTATATTTTTCAGGAGGAAGCACATCTATGAAATCTTTGGCAGAGCTCCAGAAGATTAAGGAGAAAATGAAGGACAAAGTTGTCCTTCGTGAAGGAACAGGTGATATCCGCGTTGTTGTCGGCATGGCGACCTGCGGTATTGCGGCCGGTGCGAGACCCGTTCTGAACGAGTTCGTGAAAGACGTCAGTGAAGAAGGCCTTTCCGATAAGGTTACAGTCTCTCAGACCGGATGCATCGGCATTTGCCAGTACGAGCCGGTTGTTGAGGTTTTCGAAGCCGGCAAAGACAAGGTGACATACGTCAAAATGAACTCCGACAAGGCGAAGGAAGTCGTCGAACGGCACTTAAAAGGCGGCAAGGTCATCGAAGAGTACACCATCGGCGCTTATCAGGTATAAACGTCTAAACAGGAGGGAACTAAATGGTACGTTCACAGGTATTAATCTGCGGCGGTACGGGCTGTACTTCTTCAGGAAGCCCCAAGCTGCAGGAGGAATTTGAAAAACAGCTGAAACTGAACGGCCTTGAGGATGAGATCAAGCTTGTCCGTACCGGCTGCTTCGGTCTCTGCGCTTTAGGCCCGGTCGTTATCGTCTATCCGGACGGCACATTCTACAGCCGTGTTGAGCAGAAGGACGTTGAAGAGATCGTCCAGGAGCATCTTCTGAAGGGCCGTCCCGTCGAGCGTCTCGTCTATGCGGACACCGGCGAAGAAGGCACCAAATCCAAGGTTGAGACCGCGCTCAACGAGACAAGGTTCTATAAGGCTCAGAACCGTGTCGTCTTAAGAAACTGCGGTGTGGTTGATCCTGAAAATATTGAAGAATATATCGCGATGGACGGCTATGCCGCACTCGGCAAGGTCCTGACCGAAATGACTCCGGAAGATGTCATTAAGTGCATCACCGATTCCGGCTTAAGAGGAAGAGGCGGCGGCGGATTCCCGACCGGCCGTAAGTGGGCGCTTTGCGCACCGAACAAGGCTCCTCAGAAATATGTCGTCTGCAACGCCGACGAAGGTGACCCGGGCGCATTCATGGACCGTTCCGTACTGGAAGGCGATCCGCACTGCATCATCGAAGCTATGGCGATTGCCGGCTATGCAATCGGCGCCACGAAGGGCTTCGTATATGTCCGTGCAGAGTATCCGATCGCAGTCAAGAGACTTTCGATCGCGATCGCACAGGCAAGAGAATACGGACTTCTCGGCAAGAACATCTTCGATTCCGGTTTTGACTTTGATCTTCAGATCCGTCTCGGCGCCGGCGCATTCGTCTGCGGCGAAGAGACTGCTCTTATGACCTCCATCGAAGGCAACCGCGGCGAGCCCCGTCCGCGTCCGCCGTATCCGGCAGTCCGCGGCCTGTACAATTCTCCGACCGTTGAGAATAACGTTGAAACCTTCGCAAACGTTCCGCAGATCATTTTAAGAGGCGCTGACTGGTTTGCTTCCATGGGTACCGAGAGATCCAAAGGAACCAAGGTCTTCGCACTCGGCGGAAAGATCGAGCATACCGGCCTTGTCGAGATCCCGATGGGAACGAAGCTGCGCACGATCATTGAAGATATCGGCGGCGGCATCCCGAACGGCAAGAAGTTCAAGGCTGTCCAGACCGGCGGACCTTCAGGCGGATGTATTCCGAGTGCCCTGATCGACACCGAGGTCGACTACGACAACCTGACCGCCATCGGCTGTATGATGGGTTCCGGCGGTATGATCGTTATGGACGAGGATTCCTGCATGGTCGACATGGCGAAGTTCTTCCTGAACTTCACGGTTGACGAGTCCTGCGGCAAGTGTACGCCCTGCCGTGTCGGTACCAGAAGACTGATGGAAATCCTGGAGAAGATCACCTCCGGAAAGGGCGAGCTTGAGGACATCGACCGTCTCGAAGAGCTCTGCCAGTACATTAAGGAGAACTCTCTGTGCGGACTCGGACAGACAGCTCCGAACCCGGTGCTTGCGACAATCAAGTTCTTCCGCGACGAGTATATCGCTCACGTTGTCGACAAGAAGTGCCCGGCCGGCGTCTGCAAGGATCTTCTGCAGTACACAATCGATAAGGATAAATGTATCGGCTGCGGTATGTGTGCACGGAACTGCCCGGTGAACACGATCGCCAGAACTGATTATATTGCTCCCGGCCACAAGCTTGCGTCGTTTGCAATCGACCAGACGAAGTGTATCAAGTGCGGTGCCTGCATGGCGAACTGTAAGTTCAAAGCCATCAGCAAGCAGTGAGAAAGGAGCGGATGAGAGTGGATAAAATGATTAATTTAAAGATTAACGGCATTGCCGTCAGCGTTCCTGCCGGAACGACCATCCTCGAAGCTGCGCGGCAGACCGGAATTGAGATTCCGACCCTCTGCTTCATGAAAGACAAGAACGAGATCGGCGCCTGCCGTATCTGCGTTGTCGAGGCGAACGAAGGCCGCGGCTATCGTATTGTCACTTCCTGCGTATACCCCGTATCCGAGGGCATGGAAGTCCGGACAAATTCCGCCAAGGTTCAGAAAGCAAGAAAGACCACCCTGGAGCTGATGCTTTCGACCCATAATAAAGAGTGCCTGTCCTGCATACGCTCGACGCACTGTGAATTCCAGAAACTCTGCCAGGAATACGGCACCGATGAGAAAGCATTCTCCGGCTTCCGTCCCGAGTACGAACTGGACACCACGACCGCGCACCTTGTCAGAGACAACAACAAGTGCATCCTCTGCCGCCGCTGTGTGGCTGCCTGCCGCGAGCAGTTTGTCTCGATCCTCGGCGCAAATGACCGCGGTATCGACACGAATATCGGCAATGCTTTCGGTATGAGCCTTGTGAATACTCCCTGTATTTCCTGCGGCCAGTGTACCGTTGTCTGCCCGACCGGCGCCCTTACCGAGAAGGACGATACGCCCGAAGTCTGGAAGGCTCTTGCTGATCCCACCAAGAAGGTAATCGTTCAGACCGCTCCGGCGATCCGTGCTACCCTTGGCGAATGGTTCGACTACGAGCCCGGCACCAATGTGGAAGGCAAGATGGCTGCAGCGCTTCGCCGTCTCGGATTCTACAAGGTATTTGACACCGACGCCGGCGCCGACCTTACGATTGTCGAAGAAGCCAACGAACTGGTTGAGAGAATCCAGAACGGCGGAGTTCTTCCGATGATCACTTCCTGCTCCCCCGGCTGGGTCAAGTTCTGCGAGACCTACTACGGCGACCTGATTCCGCATCTTTCGACCTGCAAGTCTCCTCACCAGATGCTCGGCGCGGTCATCAAGACCTACTGGGCACAGAAGGAAGGCATCGATCCGAAGGATATCGTTACCGTTTCCGTCATGCCCTGCGTAGCGAAGAAATTCGAGTGCAAGCGTGACGACGAGAACGCTGCCGGCTATCCGGATGTCGACATTGCAATTACCACCCGTGAGCTCGGCCGCATGATCGAGCGCGCAGGCATCAACTTCAAGGCTCTCCCGGACGAAGAGTTCGACAGCCCGCTTTCGGAAGACACCGGCGCGGCCGTTATCTTCGGCGCAACCGGCGGCGTTATGGAAGCTGCGCTTCGTACCGCCAATGACTGGCTCACCGGCAAGGACAACACCGAAGTTGATTTCCATGCTGTACGCGGAACCGCCGGCCTGAAGGAAGCGGAATGCGAATTCGGCGCTCTGAAGGTCAAGGTAGCGGTTGCTTCCGGCGCTGCTGCTGCGAAGGTTGTCATGGACAAGCTTGCTGCAGGCAATCCGGGGGGCTGGACCTTCATCGAGATCATGGGATGCCCGGGCGGCTGCGTCAATGGCGGCGGGCAGCCCTATCAGCCTCAGTGGGCTCGTGACA
>CAMVNR010000027.1 GCA_947168905.1 uncultured Lachnospiraceae bacterium | reverse complement strand
GGGAAAAGGTCCGGGAATGCCTTGTGCATGAAGTAATAATTCACTGCAAGCCCCTGGATTTCCCAGCCTGCGCCCCAGATCTTCGGACGGTAGGGAATTCCGTAAGGCGTTTCAAGACTCATTTCCCGGATCGTATCGGCAAAGGAAACAAGCGCGCTTCTGAAGGCGGATTTGAACTCTTCGTCGCGAAGGTCATGGAATATATGGCAGACAAACCAGGAACAAAACTGCATGTTTTCAAGGATCAGATCCTTTCCTGCGGTAATATCGTCAAGATAGCCCGTATCCCCGATCGTAAGATACAGCTCGGACGCCGCGTGGAGTTTGGCAAGACAAGCCCGGTCTTCAGCCCTGGTCACACGGTACAGCTCCTTCGCGGTATCAAGCGCTTCCTTTGAAAGCGCTTCACTGTAGGAGCGCATTGCGCGGGAGGCGGCGGCAAGATGCGCGGCTGTCGTGAATTCGCGGAAGGGATTGTCCTCCGTAAACACCCATCGGTCATCGTCATCCCCGGCCTTGCCGTCCGTCATCGCGGCGGCATCTCCCAGAAGCACATACTGGCGCAGATTATTGCAGATAATCCCGCGGTAAAGTCTTCCGAAAGTCCGGTAGGAACCGAGGACGGTGAGAAGTCCGTGCTCGATCTGCTGGAGGATATCATTCTTTCCGTCCGGCTGATGGATCTCGGCAATCTGCCGCGTCTGATCAATGGTCGTTGCGTCATAGTCCACGCCGAATTCCTCAAAGCAGAGCGCCATCTTGTAGCATTCGCCCGACTGGGACTCAACCCTGAGATCGAAGTCGCCCGCATCATGCCAGCCGCCGCGGTTTAAGCCGGGGACCGGATCGCCCGGACGGTATTTGCAGAGGGAATCCATGCCCTGACGGTAGCCGTCGAAAAGCGTATAATTCGAAGGAGCCATCTTCGCGTCGTCCATATGGCAGCGGCCGTGCCAGACACGATATTTTTCGTTGACGCGCATGTGGCACATCTGGACCGGAAGAAAATACTCCAGAACCGGCTGCCAGACGCCTCGGTCATAGACGTCTTCGGCGATGCGGAAGACAGAAGAGGAAGATGAGCCGCAGCGGACGAGGTAGAGACCTTCTTCGGAAATATCCGTAAAGTCCGCCGTAAGATAGCTGTAGCGCAGGAATTTCCCCCAGCGTCTGAAGGAAAGTTCTCTCACGAATTCCTCCCCGTCTGCTGTAAGCCGGTACAGGGAAGGAGCATAAGGCGCCTGATCCCGCATGTCAAGCTCGATAAACGCGGTCTTCGTCTGGGCCGGGTGATAGCCGACCTGGGAAACCTGCACAACCGGCGGATAGATCCATTCCTCGGAAACCTTCGGCACAATATGCCATATAATTGCGCCGTCGGTCATTCCCGCGGGGACTTCGGAGGAGAGCACGAACCAGCCGTTGTTGTGGTTCAGCCTTCCGTCGTAAAGCTTTAAGTCGGCAGTGTCGGAAATGACGGTGAACGTCTGGAGCGGATCTTCCGGGCTCGAGGTAAAGCGCCTTCCGACAGCATAGGGCTCGCAGATGAGGTCATCCGCAATAATCGGGTTATATTCCCTGTGGCCGCCGGAGAGAATCTCCCTGTCGGCGCCGCCGTCCTCGGTCGGCAAATGGCCGGTGTGCTCATAATTGGAGGGAAGCGACAGAACCGGGCCATTTGGCTGCCGAGGGAAAACGCCGCTTTTTCCGTCCATGATCCAGCTTTTTCCGAAAAGAACTCCGGGGAAGAGCTCCAGATTGAAGGAAAGCTTCCCGATGAATTCCTCCGGTGCGGGAGTCTTAAGATCCACCCGGACAAGGAGTTCTTTTTCGCCTCCCGTAACCGTTACGCTGTAATCAAGCTCGCAGTCGGGATAGATCATGGGGTTGAAGCCCCGAAGGTGCCGGCTGATATCGGGGTAGTGCATTCTGGCGGTAATGCTGTTTGTGTCCGTGTCAGACGTTCTTTCCGATTTTACGGGCACCGGCTGCCACTGGCCGGGACACTGTTCGAAGCGGATATCGCCGTTTGTCGCGATCCGCTTTCCGTTCATCAAAAGAGAGACGCCGGACTGATGTCCTTCGGGATAGAAGTCGTCAAAGACCATGCAGTCGACGCCGAAGGAACGGAAATATTCCTCTTCCGGAAGAAGAAGGAAGCCTTTTCTGTCTTCTTTTCTGTTCATGGTTTATTCTGCCTTTCTTCATTGTACGGGCAGAGGGCATTCATCACGGCCGCGCCCTGTCTGCCTCTTTTTTGTTAACGCCATCATAGCATGGCGCCTTCGAAAATTCAATGATGAAAAACTTCTTGAAAAAAAAGCTTCTTCAGAGTATCATATTGATAAAATATTTTCGGGAGGGAGGCTGCAGCAGGACAATGCAGTACATCGGGAATACTTTTTATTTTGACTGGGAGCCCCAGCTGATGGTATGGCTCCAGAGCGTGTGCGGCGATTTCGGCGTAAAGCTGATGTCTCTGTTTACCATGCTCGGCGAAGAGTACATTATGGTGGCAGTCTTCGCTTTTGTTTATCTGTGCTGGAATAAGAAAGCGGGCGTATTCATCGGAACCAACCTGATGGTGGAGCTTACGCTGAATCCGATGATCAAGAATATCTTCTTAAGACGCCGCCCGTATTTCGATCATGAAGCTGTGAAGTGTCTGAAGCCCGTGGAAAAAAGTGCGGATATCTATGACATCAGCGCCCAGGGCTACAGCTTCCCGAGCGGACATTCAAATAATTCCGCCGCATTTTACGGCTCTCTCGCGGCAGCGTTTAAGAAGCGCTGGCTGTGGATCCTGTCCGCCGTGATTATGCTTCTTGTCGGAATCTCGCGCGTATCGGTCGGCGTGCATTACCCGACGGACGTCCTGGCGGGCTGGGGGATCGGAATCCTGACCATCATTGTCATGAGCTTTCTGCAGAAAAAGGTGCAGAAAAAATGGATTCTCTATCTCGTTCTTGTCGCCTTATCCGCGTGCGGCTGGTTCTACTGCAGGTCGAATGATTATTATAACGGCTTCGGAATGATGGTCGGATTCTTCGCGGGAATCCTGTTTGAAGAAAAGTTCGTGCATTTTAAGGAAACCAGGAAGTGGTACAGGATCATTCTCAGGATCCTTTTTGGCGGCGGGCTTTTCGTCGGGCTGAATACCCTTCTGAAGCTTCCGTTCCCGAAGGAGCTTCTGGAGTCGGCTTCGATGACGCAGTATGTGATACGGGCAGTGCGCTATGCAGTGGTGGTCTTCACCCTCGCGGGCGTATATCCCTTATCGTTCCGGATTCTGGACCACTTTGAAAAGAAACAGGAGAAGTGATGAAGGAAGAATTTCAGCGGACGGCGATGCTCCTTGGAGAAGAAGCCGTAGAGCGCCTTTCGGGCAAATGCGTAGCGGTTTTCGGTCTCGGCGGCGTGGGAAGCTATGCCGTGGAGGCGCTTTGCCGCGCCGGAATCGGAAAGCTCGTCCTGGTCGATTTCGATACGGTGGCAAAATCCAATATCAACCGACAGCTGTATGCGCTTCTTGATACGGTCGGAAGAAAGAAGACGGAAGTCGCAAGGGAGCGGATCGCGCTCATAAATCCGGACTGCATAACAGAAATTCACGATACATTTTTCCTTCCGGAAAATGCAGGGGAGTTTGACTTTTCCTCCTGGGACTATGTCGTGGATGCAATTGATACGGTTTCCGGAAAACTCAGCCTGATCGAATGCGCCAAAGCCGCGGGCGTTCCCGTGATCAGCGCGATGGGGGCGGGGAACAAGCTGGACCCTGCGCGCTTCGAGGTTTCGGATATTTCAAAGACCTCCGTCTGCCCGCTTGCGAAAATCATGCGCAGGGAGCTCAAAAAACGGGGCATTTCGGGCGTAAAGTGTGTGTACTCGAAAGAAGAGCCGTTGAAACCGGAAGAGTCTTTAAACAGCGAAATATCATCAAGACGGGCCACGCCCGGTTCGGTGTCCTTTGTCCCGTCCGTCATGGGCCTCATCATGGCGGGGGAGGTTGTAAAGGACCTTATCAGGAGTTAAATGAAGATTTCCATGCCGCGGAAGCTAAGACAGACGGTACTTCCGCTTCTTGCCGCTCTGATCTGGGGAACGGCTTTTGTGATGCAGAAGGGCAATACGGCAGGTGCACTGACCTTCAACGCCGCGCGCTCGCTCATTGCTTTTCTCTTTCTGCTTCCCGTGATCCTGCTGTTTACCAAAGGAGATCTTAAGCATATTCTTTCGGAAAATACGAAGGAAGATACGAAAACGCTGTGGCTCGGGGGCTTTTTATGCGGCCTCATGCTCGCCTCTGCGACATTTCTGCAGCAGTACGGTCTGGACCACGGCACAGAGGCGGGAAAAGCCGGGTTTCTGACGGCAATGTATATGGTTCTGGTACCGGTCTTCGGCCTTTTACTGCACAAAAAGACCGGTTTCAGAGTCTGGATCTGTGTGTTTATTGCAGCTGCCGGACTGTATTTTCTGTCGATCCGGCGGGATTTGTCCTTTAGAAGCTCGGATCTGTTTATCGCTCCCTGCGCGGTGCTTTTCGCGGTCCAGATTCTCCTGATCGACCGCTTCTCGGTGCACTGCAGTCCGATCCGGCTGTCCTGCATCCAGTTTCTGACAAGCTTTGTGCTTTCAGGTGTCTTCGCGCCGCTTCTTGAAACGCCGGTAATTTCGGGGCTCTATGAGAATACAGGCCAGATCCTGTACCTCGGGATTCTCTCGTCCGGCGTGGCGTATACGCTTCAGATGATTTCCCTGAGGCCGGAAACGGTTGCCCTCCCGGACGGAAGTCTAAAAACGGTTTCCTCCGACAGGGAGATGACCGTTGTGTCCATCCTTCTGTCAATGGAGTCGGTCTTCAGCGTCATTGCCGGCGCGCTGATCCTTCACGAGCGGCTGAGCCTCCGGGAATATTTCGGATGCGGACTGATGTTTGCCGCTGTTCTTATTTCCCAGCTTCCGGACAGGAAGAAGGAAAAACAAAGGCACTTGAAGATTGACGGATAATTTGCTATTATATATATTTGTTCAACAAAAAATGTTTTCGGAGGAATCCGCTAAAAATGCGTATCGGAACGGGTTATGACGTACACAGACTGACTGAAGGGCGGAAGCTGATTATCGGCGGCGTACAGATCCCCTATGAAAAGGGGCTTCTCGGGCACTCCGACGCGGATGTTCTCGCACACGCCGTTGCGGATGCCATTCTCGGCGCCGCGGCGCTCGGGGATATCGGAAAGCTTTTTCCGGACAGCGATCCCGAATATGAAGGAGCAGACAGCATGGTCCTTCTTCATGAGGTCGGAAGCCTTGTAAAGAAAGAGGGCTACCGGATCGGGAATATTGACGCTACCGTCATCGCGCAGGCGCCGAAAATGGCCTCGTACCGCGAAGAGATGATCCTTAATATCGCATCGGCGCTTGAAACCGATCCGTCCCGGATCAGCGTGAAGGCAACGACGGAGGAACATCTCGGGTTTACAGGCAGGAAAGAAGGCATTTCGGCGCAGGCGGTATGCCTTCTGGTGGAGAATTGAGAATGAACTATATCAGGTTTGTCAGGGAGCAGATGAAGCTTATCGCTGACCGCGATCCCGCGATGCGTTCAAAGTGGGAGGTTTTCCTGTACCCTTCCTTCAGGGCGGTCCTGGCGTATAAAAGAAGCCACCGGCTGTACCTCAAGGGAAAATATTTCCGCGCGAGAAGAATCTCCCAGCGCGCGGCGCATAAGACCGGGATTGAAATTCATCCCGGGGCCGAGATCGGAGAAGGGTTTTTCGTGGATCACGGCCATGGCGTAGTAATCGGGGAGACAACGGTGATCGGCAAAAATGTTACGCTTTACCAGGGCGTCACGCTCGGAGGCACCGGGAAAGAGAAAGGCAAGCGTCATCCGACGCTCGGCGACAATGTCATGGTATCGGCCGGCGCGAAGATTCTCGGATCCTTTACGATCGGAGATAACAGCAAGATCGGCGCGGGCTCCGTTGTGCTGAAGGAGGTCCCCCCGAATTCCACGGTCGTGGGCGTACCGGGACATGTCGTGAAAAGAAACAACATCCGGATTCCTTACGAGGATCTTAACCAGACCGATCTTCCGGATCCGGTTCAGAACGAAATGGATCAGCTGCGCGAGAGCCTGAACGAGCTGAAGAAAGCAGAAAACGAAAGCCGCATAAAAGACGGACAGAAAATCTGGTCGGAAGAATAAACGGCGGAAAGTTAAAGGAGAAGAGTCATGAAGCTTTACAATACCCTGACGCGGCGCGTCGAACCCTTCAGAACCCATATTCCGGGAAAAGTCGGAATGTATACCTGCGGGCCGACGGTCTATCATTTTGCGCATATCGGCAATCTGAGAAGCTATATCTGCGAGGATATTCTCGAGAAAACGCTGCGCTATCTCGGATACGACGTCAAGCGCGTCATGAATATTACAGATGTCGGGCATCTCTCCTCCGATGCGGATACCGGAGAGGACAAGATGCTTGCCGGAGCGAAAAGAGAGCATAAAACCGTCATGGAAATCGCCGATTTCTATACGAAGGCTTTCTTCTCCGATATGGATAAGCTGAATATCAAGCGGCCGGATGTGATTGAACCCGCGACCAACTGCATTCCGGAATTTATCCATATGATCGAAGTGCTGCTCGACAAGGGCTATGCCTATAAAGCCGGTGAAAACGTATATTTTGACACCTCCAGGCTCGAGAATTATTATGTCCTCGGCAATCAGAACGAAGAGGAGCTGATGGTCGGCGTGCGCGACGATGTGGAAGAGGACACCAATAAGAGAAACCGCAATGACTTCGTGCTGTGGTTTACCAAATCAAAGTTCGAGGATCAGGCGCTGAAGTGGGACAGTCCCTTCGGTGTCGGGTATCCCGGCTGGCATATCGAGTGCTCCTGCATCGGACTGAAGCACCTCGGGGAATATATGGACATCCACTGCGGCGGTGTTGACAACATTTTCCCGCATCACACGAACGAGATCGCCCAGTCCGAGGCTTATCTCGGGCACAAATGGTGCAATTACTGGTTCCATGTCCATCATTTAAACGACCGCGAGGGCAAGATGTCGAAATCCAAGGGAAATATCCTGACGGTTTCCGTACTCGAGGAAAAGGGCTACGATCCGCTGGTGTACCGTTTCTTCTGCCTGCAGTCGCATTACCGTAAACCCCTCGAATTCTCCTTTGAGGCTTTGGACAACGCTTCCTCCGCTTTCCAGAAGCTTCTTCGCCGCACCCTCCAGATCGCGAAGGAAGCCGAAGGCAAAACGGAAATCGACCAGGCGGTCTTTGACGAGTACAAGACACGGTTTAAGGAAGCCATCGGAAACGATACAAACACGTCGATGGCGCTGACGGTCCTTTATGACGTTCTGAAGGCGGACACGGATGCGGCGACGAAGAAAGCGCTGGCAGAAAGCTTTGACAAGGTGCTTTCCCTCGACCTTTTCCGGGAGAGAAAGGAAAAGGCCGTACAGGAAGAGGACAGCGAATTCACGGCTTATATCGAGGAGCAGATCGCATTAAGAAAAGCCGCGAAGAAGGAGAAAAATTTCGCGGAGGCGGACAGAATCAGAAGCGAGCTTCTTGAAAAGGGCATTGTGCTGAAGGATACCAGAGAAGGTACTTCCTGGGAGAGGGTCTAAGCGTGGAAGAAAAAGATGCGCTGCCTGTGACTGAAAATACGGATCTTGTCGGAGAAATCCTCCGCCAGTTCGCTCTTCCGAAGATCGATCCTTCGCAGTATGCGCCGCTTGCGCTCGCGTATATCGGGGACAATATCTTTGAGCTCGTGAACCGTACCGAAATGCTTTACCGCGGATCAAAACAGGTGAAGAAGCTGCATGCAGACTGCTCCGCCCGCGCGAATGCGCGGGCCCAGGCGAAGATGGCTGCAGCGCTTCTTCCGGAATTTACGCAGGAAGAGGAAGCCGTCTACCGGCGCGGAAGAAATACGGCGGTCTATACCAAGGCGAAAAACGCCACCGTCCTCGAATATCATGAAGCAACCGGACTCGAAGCGCTGATCGGATACCTGTATCTGACGGGGCAGTACGAACGCGCGGTTTCCCTGATCAAAAAGGGCTTCCGGATTCTTCAGGGCGAAGACCGGTCCGACAAGTAGAATACAGACCTTTCGGCGCTCATAGGGCGGCAGCAAAAACGGACTTGCCTGTCATCCCCATGGGCGCCAAAAAAGAGCAGAAAAGAGGTGAAAAGCTGTGGCGGAACATGATGAACAGCTGACGCTGGAAGGAAGAAACGCGGTGCTTGAAGGCATCCGGGCAGGGATGAATATTGAACGCGTATACATACAGGAAAACCTGCATGACCAGGTGCTTTTCCAGATTGAAAAGGAAGCGAGAAAGGCAGGGATCAGGACGGTGATCGTTCCGAAGGCGAAGCTTGAGAAGATGAGCCGGACCGGGAAGACGCAGGGGGTTGTCGCAGAGCTTCAGTCCTGGACCTATTATGAAGTGGAGGATCTCCTAAAAGAAGCGGAAAAACGCGGAGAGAAGCCCTTTTTGTTCCTTCTGGACGGCATTGAAGATCCGCACAATCTCGGCGCGATTATCCGTACGGCGAATCTTGCCGGCGCGCACGGCGTCATTATTCCGAAGAACCGTTCGGCCGGGCTGAACGCGACGGTGGCAAGGACTTCCGCTGGCGCCGTGAATTATACCAGGGTCGCCAGGGTATCGAATCTGGCGAGGACGATCGAAGAGCTGAAGGAAAAGGGCCTCTGGTTTGTCTCGGCCGATATGGACGGAACCCCGATGTATGACCTTGACTTAAGAGGTGCAATCGGCCTGGTCATCGGATCGGAGGGGAACGGCGTTTCGCGCATCGTGCGCGAAAAGTGCGATTTTACCGCCTCCATTCCGATGAAAGGGGATATCGATTCCCTGAACGCATCGGTTGCGGCAGGCGTGCTTGCCTATGAAATCGTCCGGCAGCGGCTCGGGAAATAAAAAAGGGGAGTTGACAAAACACGGGATACGGATGTATGATTCTATCCGCATCTTGTAAAGGATCGATACAGGTAAAATGAAGAAAGATTTAAAGAAACAGATACTGACCATACCGAACGCGCTTTCCCTCTTAAGGATCCTGCTCGTTCCGGTGTTCATGTATCTGTATATGGCAAAAGAAAACACACTCTGGACAGCGATTGTACTGATTATTTCCTGTGCTTCGGACGTCATTGACGGACCGATTGCCCGGAAATTCAACCAGGTTTCGGATGTCGGGAAGGCGCTGGATCCTGTCGGCGACAAGCTGACCCAGATCGGGCTGATGGTGTGTCTCATCGTTAAGTATCCGCTGATGTGGGTTCCTGCCGTCATTATCGTCGTAAAGGAAATCACCAGCGGAATTCTGGGACTCGTGACGATCAAAAAGGCGAAGGTTGTCAAGGGCGCCGTATGGCACGGAAAGCTGACAACGGTTCTTCTGTTCCTGATGATGGGACTGCATCTGTTGTGGCCGCCGAGGCTTCCCGAGATGATTTCGCGGATTTCCATCGGAATCTGCTGCGCGATGATGCTGTTTTCTTTTACGATGTATACCATCCGGTATATCAGGACGCTGCGTGATGCGAAAAAAAGCCGGACGAATACGGAGGGTGTGACTGATGGCGAATAAGCTGATTATCGTTGAGTCACCTGCCAAGGTGCATACAATCAAGAAATTCCTGGGCAGCGGCTATGATGTCGTGGCTTCGGCCGGACATATCCGGGATCTGCCGAAAAGCCGTCTCGGTGTGGATACAGCCAATAATTTCGAGCCGGAGTATATTACGATCCGGGGAAAAGGCGAGATTATGGCGGAGCTGAAGAAGGCCGTGAAGAAAGCGGACAGGATTTATCTCGCGACGGACCCGGACCGCGAGGGTGAAGCGATTTCCTGGCATCTTATGAAAGGGCTGAAGCTTCCCGAAAGCGGCAAGGAGATCTACCGCATCAAGTTCAACGAGATTACGAAAAACGCCGTCCGGGAGGCCATCAAGAACCCGACGGTTCTGAATGAAAACCTTGTGAACGCGCAGCAGGCGCGCCGTGTCATGGACCGGGTGGTCGGCTATGAGCTTTCTCCGATTCTCTGGAAGAAGGTCAAAGGAAAGCTTTCCGCAGGCCGCGTACAGAGCGCTGTGCTCCGTCTGATCTGCGACAGGGAGTCTGAAATCAGTGCCTTTGTCCCGCAGGAATACTGGACGGTCGAGGCGGTTTTGAAGACTGCGGACGGAGCGAAAATAACCACAGAGTATTTCGGAGAAGGAGAGAAGAAGCATCTTCCCGGAAACGCAGAGGAAGCGCATGGCGTGGAGGAAGCCGTTCTCGGAAAAGACTTCCGCATGACTGAGAAGAAGGAGCAGACCAGAAGGAAAGCGGCTCCGTATCCTTTTACCACCTCCACCCTTCAGCAGGACGCCGCCAATAAACTGAACTTTTCAACCAGCAAGACCATGCGGCTTGCACAGCAGCTTTACGAGGGCGTGAAGATCCCCGGACACGGAACGATCGGCCTGATCACATATCTTCGTACGGATTCGACGAGAGTCGCGGCGGAAGCGGATGCGCTCTGCAAGGCCTGGGTCCGTGAAAACTACGGGCAGGATTATGTCGGAAGCGGAGCGGTCAGGAATTCCGACCTCTCCCAGGACGCACATGAAGCCATTCGTCCGACGGATATGAACCTGAATCCGGAAACCGTGAAAAACGATCTCCCCAGAGACCTCTACAGGCTTTACAACCTGATTTACCGGCGCTTCGCGGCGAGCCGCATGAAGGCGGCGGTTTACGAATCCGTCAGCGCGCGCTTTGAATGCGCCGGAAAGATTTTTACCGCGGGATCCGCGCGGCTGGCTTTCCCCGGCTACCTTCTTGCCTATGATTCCGACGAGGAGAAGGTCAGAAAGGACAAGGGCCTGGAGGGACTGAAGGAGGGAGATACGCTCGGCCTTCTGGAAACAAAGTCCCAGCAGCATTTTACACAGCCGCCGGCGCATTTTACCGAAGCGACCCTGGTCAGGGAAATGGAGGAACTGGGACTCGGACGCCCCTCAACCTACGCGCCGACGATTGCCAACATCCTCGGGAAGCATTACATAGTAAAAGAGGGAAGAAATATCTTTGTGACCGAGCTCGGAGAAGTTGTGAACAGCCTGATGCTGAAATCCTTCCCGGACATTGTCAACCTCGGCTTTACCGCGGATATGGAGAGAAAGCTGGATGAGGTGGAGGAAGGAAAAGAAGACTGGCACCAGGTGATGAACGATTTCTATCCGGCTTTTTCGGAGGAAATTCAGCGGGCGGAGAAGGAGCTCGAGAAGGTCCGGGTCGAAGACGAGAAGACCGACGTGATCTGCGAGAACTGCGGAAGGAATATGGTCATCAAGTACGGAAGGAACGGACGGTTCCTTGCCTGCCCGGGCTTCCCCGAATGCCGGAATACGATGCCGCTTCTTGAACGGACGGGCCTGAAATGCCCGAAGTGCGGGAAGGAGATCATTGTCAGGCGTACGAAAAAGGGACGCCGCTACTATGGCTGCGAGGGTGCGCCGGAGTGCGACTACATGTCCTGGACCCGCCCGAAGGACGAGGAGAAGGCGAAGCAGCCCTCGGCCTGATTCATAAATACAAAGACAAGACCGGCCTCCGAAGCTAGAAGGAGACCGGTCTTTTGGCATTCTGTGAAGGCTTCATGAAGTCTTCACAGAAATATTCTTGCGTGCTCCCCGGTCCTGTGGTATAATACTTCTGATTATGCAAAGGGGTTACTATGTCCTTTTTACGGACAGGAGGACGCGATGATCAATACCGTGCGGATTTATCTTATGACCAAGGCCGCGATATTCGAAGACAAAGAGCAGAACCAGGCGCTGAAGATCGTTTCTTACCGGCGCCAGGACTACATTCTGTATCATATGCTTTTCATTATGCTTTCGGTCACAGGGGCATATGCGATCCTCGTCGGCGCAGTCCTTTTCATGATTGTCATGGCCTATGAATCGCTGATTCTGAACACGGCCCAGATGGTGCTGATCCTGATCGCGATCATACTCGGCTATATTATTGTGCTGACGGCGTATTATATGATTTCTCATAAATACTACGGCGAGAAGCATGTCAGGGCGCGCCAGGAGGTGCTGAAGTATCTGTCGGTGCTCAGGCAGCTGAGAGATCTTCAGGAGGAAGAGGACAGAAAGAATCAGGAATCCGGGGGACAGAAAGGATGAAGCTGCTGTTAAGAGCCCGTGAGGTAATAAAGGCATTCTACGAGCTGTACGACCGCTATATCGACGCGGCCGGACGGTTTGCCTTTTCGCTCTCTGTATATCTCACGGTCATGTACCATACCGGCTACAATATCAGAATAACGCATCCGATGATCGCGGTCGTGCTTGCCGTGATTTCCGCCTTCCTTCCGGTATCGGCCATACCGATTTTCACGGGCGTGCTTCTTGCCATGGAATTTGCGTCCGTTTCGATCGAGCTTGCGGCGATTACGGTGATCATTCTTCTGATCATGCTGCTGACATATTTTGTATTCAAGGCGGGTGACAGCTGGATGCTCGCGCTGTCTTTGGTCATGCTGCTGTGGGGATTATCTCCGGCGCTTCTGCCGCTTGCGCTTCTTGTCCAGCCGATTCAGATTATTGTGGTGATTTTCGGGATTATCCTTTATGCGCTGATTATTGTCGTAAAGAAGGATGCAAGCGTCCTTTCGTCGACCACCGGGACATTGACGATCGGCGGAAGAGTGAACCTCCTTCTGAACGACCTTGTGACCAATCAGAAGTTCCTCCTGATCCTTCTCATGCTGACGGTATCGCTTCTTCTGATCTCTCTTGTCAGACGCTCCAGGATCAGCTACGCGCCGCTGATTTCAGCCGTCGCCGGCGTTGTCCTGTACATGATCGGAATACTTCTCGGCAACTATTTCATGTCTGCGGGTCTTCCGGTCGTAAGACTGATTATCGGGGGACTGATCGCAGCAGGCGCGACATTCTTTATCATCAACTTTGTTATCAGCGTCGATTACAACCGGACCGAACAGGTGCAGTTTGAAGACGATGAATATTACTACTATGTCAAGGCGGTTCCGAAGATTTCCATCGCCCTGACAGACAAAAAGGTGGAGAGCATTACCGGTACCAATGCTGTCTCTGACGAAAAGGGGGAAACCGGGTGAAAAACTTTATTCAGTTCAGCGGCGGCACACTGACGATCGGAAGCTTTTCCGTCACCTTCAGTGTCAGCGGAGTGGTCGAAATGATCATCTTTGCGATCGCCGCATACTATATCATCATTTGGATCAAGAGGACGAAGGCCTGGAATCTTCTGAAGGGCGCCTTCGTACTCCTGGCTGCATATGCCCTCGCGAAGCTTTTTCACCTGGACAATATTGTTTTTCTGTTCGAAAAAATGGCCCCGTCGATCCTGGTTGCGGCGATTATCGTTCTGCAGCCGGAGCTTCGGCGCGCACTGGAGCAGCTCGGCAACCGGAATCTTTTTTCCGGCATTATTCCCTCTTCGCAGGACACGAAGAGCGGGCTGACCGCGGAGTCGATCGATGCGCTGGTGCGTGCGTCCGGCGTCCTTTCGGCCAATAAAGTCGGCGCCTTGATCGTAATCGAGCGCACGATTACCCTGACCGAGTACATCGATACCGGTATCCGCACGGATGCAGTCATCACCTCGAGCATGTTGGAACAGATTTTCGAGAAGAACACACCGCTTCACGACGGCGCGGTCATTATCCGGAACAATCGCATCGAGGCGGCAACCTGCTACCTGCCGCTGTCGCAGAATAACGCGATCAGCAAGGAGCTCGGGACGCGCCACCGCGCCGGACTCGGCATCTCCGAGGTTTCCGACGCCATCACCATTATTGTCTCCGAAGAAACGGGAGCGGTATCTCTGACGCTGAACGGCGTACTGACAAGAAACGTCCGGCAGGACCAGTTAAGAGAAGCGCTGTCCGATATCCGCACCATGGAAAAACCGCAGAATACGATCGGGGAAAAAATCAAACAGTGGACAGGGAGGCGGAAAAATGAAAAACAGGATTAAACGCTTCTTTACCACCAATATCGGATGGAAAATCGCCGCGGTTTTCGCAGGCATCATTATCTGGGCGCTGTTAAGCAACACACAGGATCCGTTCATTACGACCACGGTTCCCATCCCGATCACTTATTTGAATGAGGACCTGCTTCTGGAGCGTGACGGACTCTGCGTACTGTCGCGGCCGGAAACGGTTACCATCACGGCACGGGTTGCGACGAGCAACAGGAATAAAGCCACGGCATCGCTGTTTACCTGTACGGCGGACCTGGTGGACCACAGCGGCGGAGATCTCTCGAGCCAGAGAATTCACATCAGCGTCCAGCAGGTCGGCGGAAACAATATTGTTATCGACTGGAATTATTACCGGAGCGATCCGAATATCACCGTCGTAATGGACGAATACATCTCCAAGGACTTCACGGTTGCGCTGAAGTCGGACGGAAGCCTGTCGCAGGACGCACAGTTCCAGGGACAGGTCGAATTTACGCCTTCCGTTATAACGGTGAGCGGTCCGAAGAGCCGCTTTACGAATGTGAATTCCATCAAGGCGACCGTGGACCTGACGGAACTGAACTCAAGAGGTCCCGGAGCCGTGACCGAGGAGAATATCCCCGTCCATCTGTATGACTCGAACGACGAGGAGATCCGCAATACCGACGGCGTGCTGAGCCTAAGCGCCGAAACCGTCTCCTTGTCCGCGACGATCGCCAGACTCCGTGAAGTGACTGTGACAATGGAAGGCGTGACCGGAACGCCCGCAGAAGGTTTCCGCTACGATTCTTCCCTGACGACCCTGAACCCGCAGGTGATTGTTGTCAAAGGCCTGAAGGGAAACCTGAGCGAACTGAACACAGTGACCATCCCCGCGGATCTTGTCAATATCGACGGGATCTCCGGACAGACCAGCTACGAAATTGACCTTGCACAGCTCCTTCCGGAAGGCGTATCCATCGCCGAAGGAAGTTCTACGGCGGTTGTGACAGTCAATGTAGAGGCGCTTGTCGCTGAGGAAAGACAGTACAATACCTCCAATATTGAAATCCTGAACCGGGACGAGCTTCTCCTGTATGATATCCGGGAGCCCTTCGTGAATGTCCGTGTGCGCGGCTTCAGCGAGGACCTCGGGGTGCTCGACCTGAACAGCAGCCTGAAGGCCTATGTGGACGCGTCCGCGCTTGAGCCGGGAATACATACGGTTCCGGTAATTACGGATCCGATCGCCGGGTACTATCTTGACGGCATCGATTCGCTTTCGGTGACGCTGGCTGTCAGAATCAACGAGGCGCTGACGACGACGGCCGAAACGGAAACCGAAGAAACAGGAAGCGGGGACCCGTCTGAAAAGGAGCCTTCGGAAAACGGAAGTTCGGCAGAATCGGAAACAGGAACGACGGAGGAACCCAGTTTGGAATCCGAATCGGAATCCGAGTCTGAAACGGAGTCCCAGAATCCGGACGGTATAAAATCTCCGGAGGAACATACGGAGGCAGAGGAAACTCAGGGCGACAATTCATGACGGCTTTTTTGACGCGCTCAGAAAACAAATCCGGACATATTTCCTTAAGAGGTGACAGGATATGGTGACAAAGCTTGTATCGGTAAAGAATCTGACGGGCCTGCATCTTCGGCCCGCGGGAATTCTGTGCCGTGAAGCGATGAATTTCAAATGCAGCATTCATTTTACCTTCGGAAGCTATACATCCAATGTGAAAAGCGTTTTAAGCGTGCTCGGTGCCTGTGTGAAGCGGGGGGACGAAATCCTTCTGATCTGCGATGGCGAGGATGAAGAGGAGGCGCTTAAGCACCTGGTCGGATTGATCGAGGACGGGCTGGGAGAATGAATTCGGATAAACCAATCGTAGATGCTGTAATCCCGGTATACCGGCCGAAAGAGGAGTTCCGGCTCGTGCTTCGAATGCTGAAGAATCAAAAGAAAAAGATCCGGAAAATTATTCTGATGCTGACGGACGACGGAAAGGGCGATTGCCCCGATTTTAGCGGGCCGGGCATCGAATGCTTCAGGGTTCCTGTCCGGGAATTTGACCACGGGAGAACCCGCAGCGCCGGCGTTTCCTGTTCGGACGCGGACTATGTGCTTCTGATGACGCAGGACGCCGTACCGGTGGATGAGTTTCTTACGGAGAGACTTCTTGCATGCTTCGAACAGGAGAAGGTCGCTTCCGCTTACGCCCGCCAGCTTCCGAAGGAAGACTGCCGCTGCATTGAAGCCTTCACAAGACAGTTCAATTATCCGGACGAGAGCCGGGTCAAAAGCGCCGGGGATCTTGATACGCTCGGAGTCAAGACCTATTTCTGCTCGAATGTGGCAGCCATGTATGACCGGAAGGTCATGGAAAAGCTCGGCGGATTCACGAAGCGCACGATCTTCAATGAGGATATGATTTACGCCTACGAGGTCATCAGGGCCGGGTACCGGATTGCGTACTGTTCGGAGGCCGCGGTTTATCATTCCCACAACTACAGCGGGAAAGAACAGCTCCGGCGCAATTTCGACCTGGCGGTGTCCCAGGCGGATCATCCGGAAATTTTCGCTAAGGTCTCCTCTGAAAAGGAAGGCCTGAGCCTCATAAAACAGACAGTGAAGCATCTGGCTTCGACCAAAAAGGCAGTGTATATTCCGTATCTCTTTTATCAGAGCGGAATGAAATATATCGGCTATCAGCTGGGAAAGCATTATCGGAGTCTTCCTGCGGGGCTCGTACGGAGACTGAGTATGAATAAGAATTATTGGGAGGAAAAGAATGGGACAGATTAAAGTGACGCGCTGTGAAATCGAAGGATTATGTGTGATTGAACCGACAGTTCACCGCGACGAGAGAGGGTATTTTGTCGAAACATATAATGAGAACGATATGAAGGCCGAAGGTCTCACGATGCGCTTTGTGCAGGACAATCAGTCCATGTCCCAGAAAGGCGTCCTTCGCGGCCTGCATTTCCAGAAGCAGTACCCGCAGGGAAAGCTTGTCAGAGTCTTAAAAGGCAGTGTTTTTGATGTGGCTGTCGATCTTCGGGCCGGTTCGAAAACCTATGGCAAATGGTTCGGCGTCGAGCTTACCGAGGAGAACATGAAGCAGTTCTATATTCCGGAAGGCTTTGCGCACGGCTTCTATGTGATGAGCGATACTGCCGTTTTTGCGTATAAGTGTACGGATTTCTATCATCCGGGCGATGAAGGCGGACTGCTGTATTCGGATCCCGAGATCGGAATCGAGTGGCCTTTTGATCCCGAAGCCCCGCTGATCATTTCCGAGAAGGACGGAAAATGGCTCGGTCTGAAGGATACCTTCCATTTTGAGTAAAGGGCAGAATCTTCTATGACGAATATTGATTTAAAGCGGGTCGGAAAGGTTGCATGCCTGATTTATCTTACGGCAGTCGTGCTCTTTACCGTCGGCGCCTGGGACCGCATCTTTTCGGCATCCCTGTTCGGTGTGAGGTTCGCCTGGATTTATCCGGGGGCGGTCGTCCTCATTTCGCTTCTTCTGTATTTCTATCTGAAGCATTTACGACATGCACAGGAAAAGGGAACGAAATCCGCCGGACTGTTCTTTCTGCAGACGATGCACCGATACCGCTTCCTGATCGAACAGCTGGTGCAGAGGGACTTTAAAATCAAATACAAACGGTCGGTTCTCGGCGCATTCTGGAGCTTTTTGAATCCGCTCCTGATGATGATCGTACAGTACGTTGTGTTCAGCCATCTTCTGGGCATCCGCGGAAATGTGGAGCATTACGCCATTTACCTTCTCTGCGGCATCGTGATGTGGAACGGCTTCAACGACTGCTCCACGCAGTCCATGCGATCGATCACGTCGAATGCGGCGCTGATTACGAAGGTTTATGTCCCGAAGTATATTTACCCGGTGACCAAGGTCCTTTCGGCCTCGATTAATATTGTGCTTTCGATGATTCCGCTCCTTCTTGTTACCGCGATTTACGGACTGTTCAACGGGCTGTATCTGTCGAAGGCCGTGCTGCTTCTGCCGTTCGGGCTCCTTCTGATGCTGATTTTCTGTGTCGGGATGGGATTTTTTCTTTCCAGCCTGATGGTGTTTTTCCATGATATCGAGTTCCTGTGGGGCTTTGTATCGACGCTCTGGATGTACGCGACTCCGATTATCTACAGCCTGTCGATGTTTGAGGAAAAAGGGGCAACCTGGCTCGTCAAGGTCGAGCAGTTCAATCCGCTCTACCACTACATTCAGTTCATCAGGACGATCATCCTGGAGCGGCAGTCCCCGGCGTTTTCCGAGTACGGAATCTGTCTCGCGTTTTCACTCGGACTGTTCCTTCTTGGCTTTTTCATGTTCAGGAAGGTGCAGGATAAATTTATTTTGTATCTGTAAAAAGGATTCTTTTATGGCAGAAGAGAAGCAGCTGATGCTGAGCATACAGGACGTTTCAATGCGTTTCAGGAAAGAAGAGGATCATTCGGGCTCGTTAAAGGAAACCGTGATCAGTGCTTTTTCCGGGAAACTGAAGTTTACGGAGTTCTATGCGCTCACCCATGTCAGCTTTGATGTATATAAGGGCGACGTCCTCGGAATTATCGGCAGAAACGGCGCCGGGAAGAGTACGATTCTGAAGATCATCTCCGGAATCATGAAACCCACAGAGGGAAAAGTGGACCGCTACGGAAATATCGTTCCGATGCTTGAACTGGGTTCGGGCTTTGATATGGACCTGTCCGGCCAGGAGAATGTATTCTTAAACGGGGCGATTCTGGGTTATGACAAGGAATTCCTGCACAGCAAATATGACGAAATTCTGGAGTTCTCGGAGCTGCACGACTTTATCAACATGCCGCTTCGGAACTACAGCTCCGGAATGATTATGCGTCTGGCATTTTCGATCGCGACGGTGGTGAAGCCGGAAATCCTGATTGTGGATGAAATTCTGGCGGTCGGCGACGAAAACTTCCAGCGCAAATCGCGCGCACGGATGATGGAGCTTATGAGCGGGGGCACTACGGTGCTGTTTGTCTCGCATGATCTGAACCAGATCCGGGAAATGTGCAACCGTGTTGTATGGCTTGACGGCGGAACTGTACGTCTTCAGGGACCGTGCAAAGAGGTCTGCGATGCGTACCGGCTGTAAGGAGTGCGCACGATGAAAAAAGTTACCGTAGTCATTCCGAACTGGAACGGAATGGAATATATCCGGGTCTGCCTGGATTCTCTTCGGGCGCAGGATACGGAGGATTTCGAGACCATTGTGATCGACAACGCCTCTTCGGACGGGTCGGACCGGGTTATCGAAGAAGAATATCCGGAGGTCCGGCTGTACAGAATGCCGGAGAATCTCGGCTTTGCCGGCGGTGTGAACGAGGGCATTCGGCTGACTGAGACGCCTTACGTCCTCCTTCTCAACAATGATATCGAATGCGATCCTTCTTTTGTGAAAAACCTGCTGTCCGCAATCGAGAAGAGTCCGAAAATCTTCTCTGTGTCCGCACGGATGATCAGCTACAGGAACCGCGGGCTTCTTGACGGCTGCGGCGATCTTTATACCGTCCTCGGCTGGGGAATGCAGCGCGGAGTCGGCCAGAAGATTTCGGACCCGAAGTACCTGAAGCCTGCGAAGGTTTTCAGCGCGTGTGCGGGCGCCGCGATTTACAGCATGGAAATTTTCCGTGAAATCGGTTTGTTTGATACGGATCATTTTGCGTATCTTGAGGATGTGGACGTCGGCTACCGCGCCAGAATCTACGGATACCAGAATCTGTACGAGCCCTCGGCAGTCGTATGGCACTGGGGCTCGGGAAGCTCGGGTGCCGTGAAATACAGTGATTTCAAGGTGAGGCTTTCCGCACGGAACAACATTTTCCTGTGCTACAAGAATATGCCTTTGTTCTACCGCATTCTGAATGCGTTTCCTTTGTATCTCGGGCGGGTCCTGAAACGTTCCTTCTTCAAAAAGAACGGCTTCCTGAAGGCCTACAACGAGGGAATCCGGGAAGGCTTTGACAGACAGAAGGACATGAAGAAGGTGCCCTGGCAGGGAAAGCATTTCCTGAACTATCTCAGGATAGAGCTGGAGCTGATCGGCAATACCTTTATTTATGCTTCGGAGTATCTGAAGCGTCGCTGAGATCTTCGCAGCCTCTTTTTTCAGGCTTGAATTTGGCGGCTGCTTATGGTATAATTTCTTCTTCGTGAAAACTAGTAAGACATGAGCTTTTAAGGAGTCATTGTGATCAAGGATAACGAGCGGCAGCTGAACAGGATCCGTGGGGTCCTCGATGTAATTACGGTTGTCGCTGCATATTTTTTCACATACCTTCTCTTTTTCTTCGTATTTCCGGCGGAGAGCTGGTTCGGGGGTATATTCAGTTTGATCACCGCGCGGGATTACGCGTCGGCGATACTTTACTTTGCCCCGCTTCATCTGCTGATGTATATTATCAACCATATGTACCGGCCGATGCGGGTCACGGGCAGAAGGCGCGAGGCTTTTGTTGTCTTCCGTTCGAATCTTCTCGCCATTATTATTGTGATGGTGTTCTTCTGGCTGTTTCAGGGAAAAGAGGACTACATCAGACCCGACAGCCTGTCATTCCAGCTTTACTGCAGACTGTTTTCGCGGATGTTCCTGTTCGAATTCGGCGTTGTGAACACCTGCGCGATCATTCTGCAGCGGAATATTCTGCGATACATCATGGTCGCCTTCCGCAAAAAAGGGCTGAATCAGAAGACCATCCTCGTTGTGGGATACTCCAGAGGCGCTGAGGGCTTCCTTGACCGCGTCCGGAACAATGCCCGCTGGGGATACAAAATCTACGGGATTCTCGATGACCGGATGGCCGTCGGAACGGTTTTTGAAAAATACGAGGTAATCGGGAGAATATCCGAGCTTCCTTCGATTCTGGAAAAGAATGTGATCGACGAGGTCTTTGTAACCCTGAGGCTTCGCGAATACGAGAAGCTGGAGGACGTAGTCCATGCCTGTGAAAAAGCGGGCGTAATGACGAAATTCGTACCGGATTACGGAAACCTGATGTCAAACAACCCTTATACGGAAGACCTTCTGGGCCTGCCCGTCATCTATGTGCGCCAGGTTCCCCTGAACGATATCCTGAACGCTTTTATGAAAAGGGCTGTGGATATCACCGGGTCCTTATTTGCAATCATTCTGTTCTCGCCCGTGATGCTTGTGACGGCGATTCTGGTGAAATGCAGCTCTCCCGGACCCGTCATTTTCCGGCAGGAGCGCGTCGGTCTGCACAATAAGCCTTTCATGATGTACAAATTCCGTTCCATGGGCGTGCAGCGCGAAGAGGATGAGAAGGGAGAGTGGACGACCCGGAACGATCCCCGCGTCACGAAGGTGGGAAAGGTCATCCGGAAGACCAGCATTGACGAGCTTCCGCAGCTCTTCAATGTGCTTTCCGGGAAAATGAGCCTTGTCGGCCCGCGTCCGGAACGCCCGCAGTTTGTGGAGATTTTCAAGGAGGAAATCCCGCGCTACATGGTCAAGCACCAGGTCCGCCCCGGAATGACGGGTTGGGCGCAGGTGAACGGGTACCGCGGAGATACATCGATCCGCGCCAGAATCGATCACGATATTTATTACATTGAAAACTGGTCACTCGGACTGGATTTCAAAATTCTCTTCCTGACTTTTTTCAAAGGATTTATCAATAAGAACGCATATTAACAGAGGAAATGATATGGCGACTCAAAGAGAACTTCAGAGGATGAAAGCCGAGCGCGAAGAAAGGCTGATGAATAAGCGCAGAAGGAACGTGCTGATCGTCATGATCGAGCTCGTGCTGTGTCTGGTGCTGGCAATTGCCTGCTACGGCGTAACCGTATTGAATTCTTATCATTACGACGAGCTGGACGGGGATATTTATCTCGAGACCTCCGACACGGCCTACCGCGAGACGCGTATGGTCACATCGGTGGTGGAGGTTACCAAGGAGGACGGAAAGACCGAAACATCGGTCGTGGAAATCCCGATCGAGACAGAAATGTCCGGCTACCGCAATATTCTCATCATGGGCATCGACGCGCGTACCATGGACTTTGAGACAACCGACGGCATCAACTCCGATGTGATCATCATTGCCAGTTTAAACAACGAAACCGGCGAAATCAAGCTGGTATCCGTGCTCCGCGATACGGTGATGAAGCTGGAAAGCGGTGCGAGAAAGTCGTACAACAAGGCGACGGAGCAGTTCTACGGGGGCGTCTCGGACATGGTCTCCATGATCAACCGGAACCTCGGCCTGTCGATCGACGAATATGTCCTTGTCAACTGGTACGGCGTAGCGGCCTGCATCAACTCAATGGGCGGCGTGGAGCTGACAATTCCCGACACCACGATGCTGTACAATGTCAACATGTACCTGACCTTTACGAATGAGGCTACCGGGATCTGGGCGCCTCAGTTTACCGCTCCGGGAACCTACAATATGAGCGGAACCCAGGCGGTTTCATACTGCCGTGTCCGTTACGGCGGGATCAATGATACGGGACGTGCGGCGCATCAGCGTGAGGTCATCGAAAAGCTGATCGTTAAAGCAAAGGGCATGGCGTATAAAGGGGAAGTCAATACGCTGATCAACACCGCGAAGCTCGGCCTTGCGAATGTCCGCACAAATATCAAGCTCCCCGAAATTCTGTATATGTTGACGCAGCTTGACAAATACGAAGTGGCAGGACAGCGTCAGTTCCCGGAGGAAGGAAACTATACCGTCGGCCGTGTTGTCGGCAATTACTATGCCAAATACGGGATCCTCGATGTCTGTGTCGCCAATGATTTTGCACAGGAAGTGAAAAATCTTCATGAATTCCTGTATCCGGGCCAGCCGTATGAACCGAGCGAATTCATACAGAATATCAGCTATCAGATGGCGCTGGACCGCACCGGACGCTAAGCTATCCTTTTTTGCGGGGAGACGGCTTTCTCACGGTTTTTCCATTTTTTATACACACTTTATACACAATTCTCCTCTAAGATATGAGCCATAAGATCAGACAAGACGATATGGCCTGTTCTTGGAGGAGGTTTTTTATGGATGATTATCGTTTTGAAGAAGAACAGTACAAAACATATGAAAATGATACTTTGAATGATACGAAGCCGAAAAAGAGAAGAACCGGCATCCGCGTTGCCGCGATTATTCTGGCCTGTGTTCTGACGTTTTCCGGCATCGGATACGGTGTATACCGCGTCACAGCTGCCGCCGCAAGGGTGCAGCAGACAGCGCTGCAGAGGGGAGGCGCCGAGGAGGCAAGAGATACGGCAGTCAGCACGTCTTCTGTGGCTTCCCAGGAAAAAAGCCATCTGACGACTGCGGACAGATCGGGTTCGGATGATTCGTCCGTCCTGCTAACAAGAAACGGCATTGACGAGACCGATACCGACGCCGAAACGGTGGTTCTGGATGTTTCCGAAGTGGTAGAGAATGTAATGCCCTGTGTCGTGGCGATCACCGACAACCTCGAGGTGACATCCTCCACAACCTACAATCCGTACAGCTACTATTTCGGCGGATCCAGAAGCGGAACCGAGACCAAGGAGAGCGTCGCATCCGGTTCGGGCGTCATTATCGCGGAGAATGACGATCAGCTGTTGATCGTTACCAATAACCACGTCGTCGACAATGAAGGCAATTACCGCTATTACAATGTTTCCTCAACCGGCCTCACGGTTCAGTTTGTCGACGGCGAGACCGCCGAGGCAGTCGTGAAGGGTACGGATTCCGACGAGGATCTGGCGGTGATCCTTGTAAAGCTTTCCGATCTCAGCCAGGAGACCAAGGATGCGATTCGCGTAGCGGTCTGCGGAGACTCCGATGAAATGAAGGTTGGTTCCGGCGTTATCGCGATCGGCAACGCCATGGGTTACGGACAGTCCGTTACCACCGGCATTATCAGCGCGAAAGACCGTGCGGTCACGATCGACGGCATTACGAGATATCTGATGCAGACGGATGCGGCGATCAATCCCGGCAACTCGGGCGGCGGACTCTTCAACGCGAAGGGAGAGCTGATCGGCATCAACTCCGCCAAGAGCGTCGACACCTCTGTCGAAGGCATGGGCTTTGCGATTCCGATTAGCACAGCCTCTGAAGTTATCGAAGAGCTGATGAACTATGAGGCGGTAGACGAAGAAGACCAGGGATACCTTGGTATCAACGGTGAAACCGTTCCGGACAGCTATGTTGAGAATTACGGTTACCCGAAGGGCGTATCTGTAACAAGAATCGCCGAAGGATCCCCCGCGGAAGAGGCCGGACTTCAGATTTACGATATTATTACCGGAGTCAACGGCAAAGACGTGGAGTCCATGAATGAACTGAAGAAAAGAGTCAATGCTTATCCTGCCGGAACAACGATTACCGTAACCCTTTCCCGTCCCGAAGGACGCGGTTTCAAGGAAATGGAAATCGACGTTACCCTCGTACGCTACGATGAGCTTACAGGTGCAGTCGTAACTCCGGAGTCTGATACGGAGCCGGCGGACGAAGGCAGGGACAAATCCGAAGAGAATCCGGATGAATGGGTTCCCGACGAAGACAGTGATATTGATTCCTTCTTCGACTGGCTGTTCAGCAGACTGAAATAAACATCTCTTTATCTTTTACCCTTTCTCATGAACGGGCCTGCAGTGCTCCACGGGAAAACCCCGGGACCTGCAGGCCCAACTTGATTTATGGCACAAGATGTGGTATAGTAATTCCGTATATGCTACAAACAGGAGTTTTAGGACATGCTTCAGATCCTGCGGGAGGTCCGGCCTTCGCTTATCAGCTGGTATGAGCGGGAAAAACGCGAGATGCCGTGGCGGAGCGATCCGACGCCCTACCATGTGTATGTTTCGGAAATAATGCTTCAGCAGACGAGGGTGGATACGGTGAGACCGTATTATCTTCGCTTTATCGCAGAGCTCCCGGATATTGCAGCGCTTGCTTCCTGCGAGGAGTCCCGGCTTCTGAAGCTGTGGGAGGGACTCGGATACTATTCGAGAGTCCGGAGCATGAAGAAGGCCGCCGCGAAGATCGTTGAAAAGTACGGCGGAAAGATTCCTTCCTCCTACAGCGAGCTTCTGAAGCTGCCCGGAATCGGCGCTTATACCGCAGGAGCCGTTTCTTCGATTGCCTTCCACGAAAAAGAAGCCGTCGTCGACGGAAATGTGCTCCGGGTGCTTTCGCGCCTTACGGGTTCGGAAGACAATATCGATCTTGATTCCACCAGGGAAAACTACCGGAAACTTTTGAAGAGCTTCCTGACAGAAGACGGCACGGATCCCGCCGTTTTCAATCAGAGCCTGATGGAGCTCGGCGCGCTTGTATGCGTTCCGAATGCCGAACCGCGCTGCGAAGTCTGTCCCCTTGCTTCTTCCTGCAGGGCGCTCCGGGAGAACAGGACGGACATGCTCCCTGTAAGATCCCCGAAGATTTCGCGAAAAAAGGCCGAAATCACCTGCTTTCTGATTTTCAGGGATTCCTGTCTGCTTCTTGTGAAAAACGACCGGAAAAGGCTGCTTTCGGGGCTCTACGCGCTTCCTCATTACGAGGGACGGCCGGATCCCGGAAAAACGGCGGCGTTTCTTTCATCCATCGGAATTGAGAGTGAAAGCATGCGCATCCTTCCGGACAGGAAGCATATTTTCACCCATATCGAATGGCAGATGCACGGGATTGAAATCCTTACGAAAAGCAGTCCGCCTTCTGCCGGTTCGGGATACCGCTTTTTCAGTCCGGAAGAGCTTGAGAACGAAGCCGCGGTTCCGGAAGCGTACCGCAAGTGGGGACTGAAGGCACATTAAAAGCCAGGAATAAGCTTTAAACGGCAGAGAGTTTTTTATGAAAAAGTTATTTGTTCTGCTGATTGCCGGCGTCATGCTTCTTGGAATGTCCGCATGCCGGGAATACGGCAAATCCTACGAAAAGGGTCAGTCCCTGATGCGGGAAGGACAGTATGAGGAAGCCATCCGGAAATACCGGCTGGCTGTATCGCAGGGGATGAAAGACCCGGCGGTCTATGCGGACCTCGCAATCGCCTATGAGAAGAACGGAGAATCCGGCGAAGCAGACGCGGCACTAGAGGAAGCGCTTGAAAAAGGAGCCGATGATCCGGCAGTGATGAAAAAGTGCGGGATTTTCAGCCTGATGCGCTCTCAGGACGCGACGGCACTGCAGTATTTCAGAAACTCCGTTCAGTCGGATGAAAATGATCTTTCCGGCGAAGACCTGGAAACCATGGGCTATATCGCCGATATCTACAAAAGAGCGGGCGCCTTTCAGGAAGCGATCCGTATCTACAATCTCCTGATCACACAGGGCTACTGCACGCTGGAGCATGAGATCCTCGCCGGAGAATGTTATCTTCGGCTGGTTCAGAATCAGGCTGCATGCCAGTATTTCGAAATGGCTGTCTCAAATCCGAGGGCAGGAGCCGAGCATTATGTGGCGATCGTCCGGATGCTCGACGAGGCAGGCGACCGGACGGATGCCGAGCTTTTTTACCAGCGGGGCGCTGCTTTTACGGAAGAAGAGGGTAAAATGAGCAGAGGCACATACTGCTATTCCTGCGGAAGGATTCAGGAAGCCTATGAGTATCTGGCATCAGAGGATGATGAAGAGAGCCGCCTGCTGCGGGCTTCAGAGCTGTGCGATTCACAGGACTATGATGCGGCTGAGAGAATCTATGAGGAGATGATCCGGGACGGGTATGACAGCGGAAAAGTGTATAATGCCTACATGATGCTGAAAATCGCTCAGGGAGAGTATACTGCCGCGAGACAGCTCCTGATGAAGGTGCAGAGTGATGAGAATCCCGCTGTCCGCTCGGACGGCGCCTGGAACGAGGTGATCCTGTATGAAAGGATGCAGGACTTTGATACGGCACGGGAACGGCTGAGAAGCTATTCCGTGGAGCATTACCTGAACGAAGAGGAAAGGCATGAGCTCCTTTTCCTGACGGGAGAATGAAATCCGTACTCATTTTGTATCCGGAACGGTTTTTTTCGCGGCAATCTGTGTACACTGCGGATATGAAAGCTCCTCTTTTTCGGATTTACTGGCAGAGCGGGCTGTTTCTTCGCCGCTTTTTCGGTTATAATACAGGAGAATCATGAAACCGTTATTTATTATTCTGACTGCAGTTTTTCTGGTTCTCTTGCTCCTCGCACTTTTTTTCCTGCGGTCGGAGTATGAGAGAAGGCATCCGAAGATCAGCTTTTACACTGTCAGATCCGACCGTATCCCGGAGTCTTTTTCGGGAAAGAAAATCGCCTTTCTCTGTGATCTGCACGGAAGAACGCCCGGAAAAGCCGCCGTGCGAATGGAAGCGCTGCTTCAAAAGAGCGGCGCGGATATTGTGCTTATCGGGGGGGACATGCTGACTGTCCACCGGAATGTGCCCTATGACGACGCGCCGCTTAAGCGGCTTCTTCGTGTGGTTCCGGACGGAGCGAAAATTTATTTTTCGGACGGCAACCATGAGACCCGGATGCAGAAAAACCCGGAAATCTATCCGGGCTGGGCAGAAAGATACGATCGGACCCTGAAGGAGGGAGGAGCCTTAAGACTCAAAAACGAACGGATGCCCCTTGAAGGCTCCGGCGGCATTTACCTTTCCGCTGCAGATCTGCCGGAACAGACCTACCGGACGAAATTCAGAAAAAAGGCGCTTCTGCCGGGCTATTTTACAGAACTTCTCGGGAAAAAGCCGGAGGGCTTTGAAATCCTGCTTCTGCATTCCCCGCTGTATATGAGGGAGGTATGGACTTACGGCGCGGACCTCGTGCTCTCGGGACACTTTCACGGCGGAACGATCCGGCTGTTCGGGACCGGAGTGATGACTCCTCAGTTCCAGTTTTTCAACCCCTGGTGCAGGGGCTTTTACCGGGACAAAGAGAAGGCGGGGATTGTTTCGGGCGGACTCGGCACGCACTCGGTGAATATCCGATTCAACAACCGCCCTGAGATTGTGATGATTACACTTGAAAAAGATAGGACCAAAACACGATGAGCCTGGAATACAGACTGGATGCATTCGAAGGACCGCTGGACCTTCTGCTTCTGCTGATTGAAAAGAATAAAGTGGATATCTACGATATCCCGATCGCCGAAATCTGCGATCAGTATATGGAATATGTCACGGCGCTTGAAAGCGAGCGGGACCTGGAAACGCTTTCGGATTTCCTTGTGATGGCCAGTACGCTTCTTGACCTGAAGGCGAAGATGCTTCTGCCGCGGGAGGAGGACGAGAACGGAGAGGAAATCGACCCGAGAAAAGAGCTTGTCGAGCGGCTGATCGAATACCAGGAATATAAGATGATGGCGAAGCAGCTGAAGGAATACTTCTTCGAATCGGAGGGCGCTTTCTTCAGGGAACAGGAACTTCCGAAGGAAGTCCGCGAATATGTTCCGGACCTGGATCTTTCGGAACTTCTTGAAGGCGTAAGCCCCGAGAAATTAAGGGACGTGTTCACGATGGTGATGCGGCGTCAGGAAGATAAAATCGATCCTGTGCGGTCAAGCTTCGGAAATATCGAGAAGGATCCTGTGCGGATTTCAGATAAGCTTGTGGGACTTCTTCGCTTCGGGCGCGAGAAAAAGCGTTTTTCCTTCCGGAAGCTCCTGGAACATCAGCACACCAAGGCAGACATTATCGTTACTTTTCTTGCCTGTCTGGAGCTGATCCATGTGGGACAGATTTATGCCAAGCAGGATGAACAGTTCGGAGAGATCGAGATTGTCTGGAATGACGAGTGTGATCATGAATTAACCATTGAGGAAATCGAACAGTATGACTGAGGACAATAAAAAACAGCAAAAAGAAGCCGTGATGGCCGTGCTTTTCGCCATGGGAAAGCCGGTCGGAAGAGACAGACTTTCCTATGCTCTGGAAATATCCGAAGAGGAAACAGAAGCGCTGATTGAGGAAATGAGATGCGAGCAGGACGAGGCGGAGAGCGGGCTTCGGATTATCCGCCTGGAGGACAACTATCAGCTCTGTACCAGAGAGAAATATTACGATACACTGATCCGTGTGGCTGCTCAGCCGTCGAAGCCGGTTCTGACGGACGTCATGCTGGAGGTTCTTTCCGTTATCGCCTACAGACAGCCGGTAACCCGGACGGAGATAGAGAGAATCCGCGGAGTGAAGAGCGATTACACGGTCAACCGGCTGGTAGAGTACCGGCTGGTGGAGGAAGCGGGGCGGCTCGATGCGCCCGGCAGGCCGATTCTTTTCAGAACGACGGAAGAGTTCCTGCGGGAATTCGGACTGAGCTCGGCAAGCGAGCTTCCGGGGCTCAGCGAGGAAGCGCTGGAGGAAGCGCGGCTTACCGTGCTGAAGGAGACCGGTTACGACGGACAGATGTCCATTTCGGACGTTCTCAGGGAGAACGAAGGCGAAGAACCCGGGGAAAGCGAAATTGCAGAGAAGGAACCGGAAGAGGTTGAGGAGCTGCCGGAAACTGCCGGGAGCGAAATACTGACAGAGTGGGAGGATTGAACATGAAATTCATGATTGCGTCGGATATTCACGGCTCGCTTTTCTACGCGGAGAAGCTTTTTCAACGCTTTGAAGAGGAGAAGCCCGAAAAAATGA
>CAMVNR010000026.1 GCA_947168905.1 uncultured Lachnospiraceae bacterium | reverse complement strand
TTCAGCGGCACTCATATCCGTTTTTACGGTTTCCCCCGTGAAGGGGAAATATACAAGAACGCTCTGGGTCTCGTAGCCGCAGATCACGACGGCTTCCCTGTCTCCGGTAACCGCCATGACCGGATGCCCCTGGTTGATGAAGTACAGAACCTCCTGCACAGAACAGTCATACAGGTTGACAGCCGAGCGCTGCCCCAGCGCCTCATCAAGAATCGTCAGCGGGCTCTTGCCTTCGGCAAGGTCCGAAGTCACATGCGGAAGCTGGATGCCTTCCTGCGCCGCGAGGATGAGAAGAGACGCGGCCAGCGACTCCTCCCGCGTTCCCGCAGTATACGGCTGAATCGAAAGCGTCTTGAAAAGATCTCTCGTGCCTCTCGTCCACAGGTAATTCATGTCGTCGTCCACAACCACGCCGAACACCTCATAGGCTTCGTCAATGGCCCGGTTAATCTCGGACTCAACATACAGGAGCCTTCCGTATCCATAGACATAATAAGCTCCGGTCTGGTTGTGCAGAAGGTCAATTACATTGACGTCATCGTTCTGCGTATAGCGCGGAATCACGCTCGATACCCCGGCATCCGCTGCTGTAATCGTTCCAAGCTGGATGTAGTATTCTTTTTTCGCAGGATCCGCGCTGCGTGTCATCAGCATGCTCTTCTCCGCGTTCCTGCCGATATCCTGCGTCAAAAGAAGTATTTTATCATCCAGGAGCTTCAGTGACCCATCGGCGTTTTTCTGTCCCCGGCGGATCGCGATGCGCGTATCGATCACTTCTGCGGAAAGAATGAAGCTGTCCTCCGGCTCGTATTCCTGCTGGATCTTGAGCTCTTCGTCTGTCGAGGCAATCACGAGGTGCGACAAAAGCTGCTGCATATCGATATTGGCTTCAACAACCGAATTTTTGGCAGAACCGAAGCCGTATACAATGTCGTCGCCGATAAAGTCGAGGATCTTGACAAACTGCCCTTCCGGAGCATTCACGACTGCGGTCGTCTGCGAGTCCATATTCAGAATCACGAGACGCTCCGGATATTTCAGGTCGGTCCCCTCCTGCCAGGCCACGACATTTCCCCGGTTGTTCATCGCATAGGCGCCCGGGTAGGCGCGGATCGATACCTCGACGGATTCGCCGGACCCGAGATCTATAGAATAAATTCCGTCCCCGTAACGCAGATAGCAGACATCCGAATCATTGACATAGGCGAGCGTTCCCAAGTCCATCATCAGCATCTGCTCGGATTGCTGCACCGGCATGAAAAACAGCCGCTTTGTCGAATTGTCGGAAGTGCTGTAACGGTAAAAACAGATGCCGACCCGGCCTTCATAGTTTCCCCGGTTCATATATCCGTAAACCATGTAGTCAATCGTTCCGTCGTCCGAGACCTTTACAACCCTCATATCATGATGGTCGTAGTCCGAACGGGGCGAATGATCCGAATCGTCGCTGAAGCTGAAAATCAGGCTCATGGCATTCGTCCTGGAATTAAAGCTCCAGATATGCCGGTTCTCGACGAAGACGGTATAAATGTTATTGTCGGAGTTTTTGATCTGCTGTCCGCCCCGCGAAATTCCCAGCTGAATTCGGCCGTTTTCGCGAAGCGCGGTTTCGACATTGAATATTTCCTCGATTGTACGGTAATAGTCCAGTAAATAGACCTTTTCGGACCTGTAGCGCACACAGAAAAACTCCTGTACGCGGCAGTCCCTGATGCGGCTCTCCTCTTTCATCTGGATGGTATAGGAAAGACTGACGGATGCCTGCGTCGGTTCGAGCTCCTGCAGCCGCACCACGGGATCCGAGGTCCTTCTTACGTCCATGCTTCCGTATGTCAGCATCGAATACTTGCTGTGAATATCCGTATACGAATAGTCCGTTGAGTTCGAATCCGCTTCCGGCTGAATATAGTTGATCAAAAATACTGCCGCTTTTTCGCGGTCGTAGGTTGCATCGGAAAATTCACGGACAAAGGAAAGAAGCTCCGAAGCATACTGCGTCTTTGCGTAAATCACACGGGAATAGTAATACACCGGCCGGGTATCCGTATTGACAATCAGCACCAGCTGGTATTCCCTTCCGCTCGTAAGGAGCTGCGAAAGCCGGATCGATACCGGGATGCTTTCCCCGGTTTCCTTCGAAAGTTCTGTCTTCCCGCCGTCAATAAACTCTTTTCCGTCGGTGGAATGCAGCTGATACTCCACGGATTCTATGCTGTTCCCATAGCGGTCGATCACCGCTGACAGCTCCCTGTCGGAGGAAAGAGGAACGATCAGGTCCCTCATCTTGCGGTCCTCCATCCGCTGTGTATAACCGTGCAGCTCGGATTCGTACTGATCCTCCAGATAACGAAGCCTCACAATCGGCAGACTCGCGCCCTTCATGCTCTCATACCGGGTTTCGCGCTGGGACTTGGAAAAAACCGCAACAAAAAGAGTCCCGCCCAGGATTGCCAGAAAGACAAGTGCGAGAAAAATATACTTCCGGTATTTCTTTTTGCGTTTTTTCGGTTTCAGATAATCTGCCATAAAAGCGGGAAAGCCCCATCACGAAAGGGACGGGGCTTTTAATCATAAATTTAAACGAGCTCGAGTAAAACTTCCATCGCCGCGTCGCCCTTACGCTGTCCGATCTTTACGATTCGGGTATAGCCGCCGTTGCGGTTGGCATATTTCGGAGCGATTTCCTCGAAGAGCTTCTTGGGCATATCAACGGATTTGGTCAGTTTCTTTTTGCCCTTATTCTCTGCCGGGACTTCCGTCACACCGTAGAGAACCTTCAGCATCTGGCGTCTTGCATGAAGACGGGATGCCTGATCCTTCTTGATGGTCTTCTCGACTGTATCATAAACGGTTCTGCGCTTTCCGTCAACGACTTCCTTTACGCGCTTTCCGTCCTTATCTTTTCTGGCAACCTTCGCTTCTACAGTTACGGTGTCGTAATTGTCTCTTTCTCTGACCGCAAGAGCGATCAGGCCTTCTGCGATCCGGCGCACTTCCTTCGCTTTCGCTTCGGTCGTAACGATCTTTCCATGATCCAGAAGCTCCGTAACCTGATTTCTCAGAAGCGCTTTCCTCTGATTGGAAGTTCTGCCAAGTTTTCTGTAACCTGCCATTTTACGTTTCCTCCGTTACTCCTCACCGGACTTTAAAGACAAGCCCAGCTCTCTTAATTTCGCAAGCACCTCGTCCAGGGATTTCCGTCCGAGGTTTCTGACCTTCATCATCTCGTCCGAAGTCTTATTGCAAAGCTCCTCTACGGTATTGATGCCGGCTCTTCTTAAGCAGTTGTAAGAACGAACGGAAAGCTCTAATTCGTCAATGTTCATTTCCATGACCTTATGGCTTTCATCTGCTTCCTTCTCAACCATGATCTCGGCATGCTTCGCATTCTCCGAAAGATCAATAAACAGGCTGAGATGTTCGCTCATCACCTTTGCCGCAAGGCTGACAGCCTCATCCGGCGCCAGGGTTCCGTTCGTATAAACATCAAGCGTAAGTTTGTCGAAGTCCGTAATCTGTCCGACACGCGTATTCTCAACATTCATGTTGACGCGCTTGATCGGAGTATAGATCGCGTCGACGGGAATCACGCCGATGGCCAGATCTTCGCTGCGCTTTCTGTCAGCGCCGACATATCCGCGGCCCTTCGTAATCGTGAGTTCCATATTCAGCTTGCAGTCCACACCGCCGGACAGCGTCGCGATGACCTGATCCGGATTCATGATTTCGATGTCGGAATCGTGCTGAATGTCTCTTGCGGTAACTACGCCTTCACCCTGATACTCGATATAGGCAATTTTCTCTTCGTTAGTAGAACTGCTGTTTCTGATCGCCAGCGATTTCAGGTTCATGATGATTTCAGTTACGTCTTCCTTCACTCCGGGAATCGATGAAAACTCATGCTGCACACCCTCGATTTTCACCTGGCTGATTGCTGCGCCGGGAAGCGAGGAAAGCATGATTCTTCTTAAGGAATTGCCAAGAGTAAGTCCATAGCCGCGCTCCAGAGGCTCGACGACGAATTTTCCGTAGCTGTTGTCTTCTGAAATCTCTGCAATCTCAATATTCGGTTTCTCGAAATCAAACATGATTCGCCCTCCTTGTTTCGTTGTGGGCCCGGCTCAATTACTTGGAATACAATCCTACGATCAGCATCTCATCGACAGGCACATCAATCTCGCTTCTCTGCGGGAGAGCCGTCACTTCGCCTTTTAAATTCTCCTGATCCAGGCTGAGCCATGCGGGAATGATTCTTCCGCCGGTTACTTCGAGCACATCCTTATAACGCTGAGAGTCCTTTGCAGACTCCTTCACTTCGATAACGTCGCCGACGCTTACGAGGTAAGAAGGAATGTTTACGATTTTGCCGTTAACCAGAATATGTCTGTGGTCAACGATCTGTCTTGCTTCCATACGGGTCCGTGCAAGGCCCAGACGGAAAATGACATTGTCAAGGCGGCGCTCAAGAGTGATCATCAGGTTGTCACCGGTCTGACCCTTCATGCGCTCAGCCTTATTATAATAATTTCTGAACGGTTTTTCTAACACACCATAGATGAACTTCGCTTTCTGCTTTTCTCTGAGCTGCAGCGCGTACTGGCTCATCTTTCTGTTGGCTCTTTTAGACTGTCTGTTGGATTTCTTATCGATTCCAAGAAAAACGGGATCTAAATCAAGAGATCTGCATCTTTTCAGCACAGGCGTTCTATCTACTGCCATCTTTAATACCTCCCTTAATTATACTCTTCTGCGCTTCGGCGGACGGCATCCGTTATGCGGAACCGGTGTTACGTCACGGATACTGGTAACTTCAAGTCCACTCGCTGCAAGCGCACGAATCGCGGCCTCACGACCTGAGCCGGGTCCCTTGACAAATACGTCAACGTACTTCAGCCCATGTATTAAAGCTGCCTTAACAGCGGTTTCCGCTGCCATCTGTGCTGCATAAGGAGTAGATTTTCTTGAACCTCTGAATCCCAGGCCGCCGGCACTCGCCCAGGAAAGAGCATTTCCCTGTGCGTCGGTCAATGTAACGATCGTGTTATTGAAAGATGCCTGAATATGCGCCTGTCCGCGTTCAACGTTTTTCTTGACACGTTTCTTTGTCACTCTCTTGGTAGACACTTTCTTTGCCATTTTAAAACTAACCTCCCTTATGGGTTCTTCCTTACTTGGTTCGCAGGGCTTCTGCCTGCATTACAAAGACTATGCAAGTCTCCTGTTACTTCCTG
The DNA here is from genome assembly GCA_947168905.1 of uncultured Lachnospiraceae bacterium. Taxonomy (GTDB): domain Bacteria; phylum Bacillota; class Clostridia; order Lachnospirales; family Lachnospiraceae; genus UBA1267. The sequence goes on along the minus strand of CAMVNR010000026.1, from coordinate 24,787 downwards.
TTACTGATCCTTGCTTCGCTTCTTCGAAGCTCCCGCAAGGACGCTATTCGCAGCTCCCGAAATGCTGCGCATTTCTTCACTGCTCATATCGTACGTTCGCCAAATATTCCAATAAACAGATGAATCTGTTTATTGTCTTTTTGGCTCACTGTCAGCGTTACTTCTTCTTGTTGGCAACAGTCTTCTTCGGACCCTTACGGGTTCTCGCATTGTTCTTGGTATTCTGTCCACGAACCGGCAAACCTTTTCTGTGACGGATTCCTCTGTAGCATCCGACTTCCTGGAGTCTCTTGATGTTCATCGCGACTTCACGACGAAGATCACCTTCTACCAGAATTTCGGACTCATCGATCACGCGTGCGATCGAGGCAACTTCTTCGTCCGTCAGATCCCGAACACGGGTATCCGGATTCACATTTGCCTTCTCGAGGATCTTTCCGGCTGTGGTGCGGCCGATGCCGTACACATACGTTAGACCGATCTCAATGCGCTTGTCTCTCGGTAAATCAACACCTGAAATACGAGCCATGTGTGTTCCTAACCTCCTTGTAGTTTAGTTCATTGGGGTTCGTGCCCCTCTAAGGCACGTCAGCCCTGTCTCTGCTTGTGCTTCGGGTTCTCGCAGATGATGCGGATAACACCCTTTCTCTTAATAACCTTGCACTTGTCGCAGATGGGCTTTACAGAAGATCTTACCTTCATGTTGTTCTCCTTTCTGCCTTTTTTGTCCGCTTCTTTCGCATCAGGCTGTCCTTTGAAGAATTATTTCCCTGACTTTGTGGGAATCATCAAAAAAATAACGGTCTGCAAAAGGGCATACTACGCTCTTGTCGCGAACCGTTATAATATACCACGTTCCTATCCGGAAGTCAAGTGGTTTTTAAGGCTTATTTATCTCTCCAGATAATTCTTCCCTTGGTAAGGTCATAGGGAGAAAGCTCCAGCGTCACGCGGTCGCCCGGCAGAATACGGATGTAGTTCATCCTGAGCTTGCCGCTGATGGTCGCCAGGATCCGGTGGCCGTTTTCCAGCTCCACATTGAACATGGCATTCGGAAGTTTCTCTGTTACGGTTCCTTCAATCTCAATAACGTCAGCTTTCGACATTCAATCCTCCTGAATAAATGATGCTTTCTTTATGGTTCTGCGGATATCTTCGTCTCTTACGGTTTCACCGTTTCCGAAGAGCTCTGTAAGATCCGTCTCCGGTCCGATCTGAAAATGTTTCGCTTTCTTCTTTTTCGGTGCGGACAGAGGCTTATATCTTCCGTCGGAAAGAAGATAGCGTCCGTTCTCCTCTCCGACGATGATATAAACTTTTCCCTTATCGTGTCCCGCCAGGGAAAAAGCAAGTCTCCCTGTCCGGTCATTTCTGTCTTCGGGTTTCATTCCGATCAATTTCAGACCTCTCTTCCGTCCCGGTACAGTGTCAGAATCTCCGGATCGCCGTCCGTGATTACAATGGTATTCTCGTAATGCGCGGATTTGCTGCCGTCCGAGGTGACGCATTTCCAGTCGTCGATATCGACCTCCCAGGTGCCGGCATTGATCATCGGCTCGATCGCAAAGGTCATCCCCGGGCGAAGCCGGATCCCTTTGCCCATGCCGCGTTCCTTGAAATTCGGTATCTGCGGGTCCTCATGAAGCGCCGTTCCGATTCCATGTCCGACCATATCGCGCACCACGCCGAAGCCGAAAGATTCCGCATAGGCCTGAACCGCAGCGGAAATATCGTGCAGGTGATTTCCGGCGCGCGCGTATTTGATTCCTTCAAAAAAGCTCTGCTTCGTCACATCGATCAGCTTCTGGTCTTCCTCGCTGATTTTTCCGACGCCCCAGGTTCTCGCGGCATCCGAATGGTAGCCTTTGTAAATGAGCCCCATATCGACGCTGATAATATCGCCTTCCTTCAGGATGACGTCCTTGCTGGGGAAGCCGTGGACAACCTGGTCGTTGACAGATGTGCAGATCGTATAGGGAAAACCGTAAAGATGCAGGAAATTGGGCTTGCAGCCGAATTCCTTGGTGATCATATGATGAGCACGCTCATTCAGCTGCATCGTCGAAATGCCCGGCTCAATCATTTTCCTGATCTCATCATGAACAATGGCAAGAAGCCTGCATGATTCCCTCATCAGTTCGATTTCATGCTCCGACTTGATCGTAACAGACATTCTCAGGCCTCCAGAACTTCGATGATCTGTGCGAATACTTCATCAAGGTTCTTTGTTCCGTCAACATTTTTCAGAATGCCCTCATTCTCGTAGTAGTCGATTAAGGGCTGTGTCTGCGCATGATAAACATCCAGACGCTTCTGAACGGTTTCCGGCTTGTCGTCGTCACGCTGGATCAGCGTTTCGCCGCAGCTGTCGCAGATCCCCTCTTTCTTCGGGGCAGCGTATGCGATATGGTAGGTCGCTCCGCATTTCGGGCAGGCCCGGCGGCCGCTCATGCGGTTCACGATGTTTTCGTCCGGAACATCGATGTTCAGTGCAAAATCAAGCGCGTCATTCAGGTCGTTCAGCGCTGCTGTCAGGCACTCAGCCTGCGGAATGGTGCGCGGGAAGCCGTCCAGGACATATCCGTTTTTACAGTCTTCCTGCTGAATCCTGTCTACAACCAGTCCGGTCGTCAGTTCGTCCGGAACAAGAAGTCCCTGATCCATATAAACCTTTGCCTTCAGGCCCAGTTCTGTGCCGGCTTTTAAGTTTGCGCGGAAAATGTCTCCGGTAGAAATGTGGGGGATATTATACTTCTCGGCAATTTTGATTGCCTGTGTGCCTTTACCTGCGCCGGGGGCGCCAAGCATAACAATTTTCATACTTCCTCCTTACGTTTCTCTAAAGGTAGTGACTGATTTAGCCATGACAGGCCATCCGGAACTTTTTTGTTGTTTCCGTATGGCCTGTCATATTTCTTCGAAAAAGCACCTTTTTGTACCGGCGTTTTTTCGATGCAGCGGCCATCAGAAAATACTGTCGTATTCTCTCTCGACCATCTTTCCTTCGATCTGTGAGATCGTTTCCAGAATAACACCGACGATAATGATCAGTGATGTTCCAAGGAATGAAATTCTGCCGATATTGAAAACGCCTGCTACAATGATCGGGATCAGAGCGACGATCGACAGTCCGACACCGCCGATGAATACCACCCGGTTGAGAACCGAATTCAGGTAGTCGCTCGTGGGCTTGCCGGGACGAATGCCGGGGATAAAGCCGCCCTGCTTCTTCATTCTGTCAGCAACTTCAAGCGGGTTGAAGGTGATGGACGTATAGAAGTAAGCAAAAATAAAGATCAGTGCAACATAGAACAGAGCGCCGAGGCTGTAGTACCAGCCGACATTTCTGTTGAACCAGTAGCTGGAGCTTAAGAACATAATGATCTTTCCCCAGACCGTGGAATAGTTGATATTACCGACAAACTGCGTAATCATCGCCGGAATCGACATCAGCGAGGATGCGAAGATGACCGGAATCACGCTGGATGTAAGTACTTTCAGCGGAATATTGCTGGTCTGTCCGCCAAGAGAACGCCTGCCGCGAAGCTGGCCGGAGTACTGGACCGGAATTTTCCTTGCAGCGCCGTTCAGCCATACAACGAAGGCGACAATAGCAAGAATCGCCGCTACGATCAGCGCCACGATAACGATCGAAGCTGCAATGCCTCTCCCGCTCGTGAAGGTTGTAAAGAGAACGCCGAGTTCTTCGGGAATGCCGGAAAGGATGTTGACAACAAGTACAATCGAGATACCGTTGCCGATACCCTTCTCGGTAATCCGTTCGCCGATCCACATCAGGAACGCGGAACCGGCGGTCAGGGTAACGACACAGACGATAATGTAGAATGCATTCTTCGTTGTGAACAGGCCCTGGTTGCCGAATCCGATCGACATGGCAATGGACTCAATAAGAGCAAGACCGACCGTAACATAGCGCGTATATTCAGCGATCTTCTTCCGTCCTTCATTGCCCTCGCGCTGTAGCTCTTCGAGCTTCGGAATCGCGATTGTCAGAAGTTCCATGATAATGGAAGATGTAATGTAAGGGGTTATGGAAAGCGCCAGAATCGAGAAGCTTTCCATCGAGCTTCCTGTGAAGGAATTGAAAATATTAAAGGCATCGCCCTGAAGGGAAGCCATAATCTGCTTCACAACGCTCGGGTTGGTTCCGGGAACCGGAATCTGAGAGCCGACGCGGATTACGACGACCATAAGAAGCGTAAAGAGCACTCTTTTCCTGATATCTTCAATTCTCCAGGCAGTTTTGAGTGTTTTTAACATCAGATCACCTCGATAGTTCCGCCAGCAGCTTCAATCTTCGCTTTTGCACTCTCCGAGAAAGCATTCGCTTTCACGGTAAGCTTCTTACTGAGCTCTCCATTTCCTAAAATTTTCACACCGTCACGCGGGTTTTTGATAATTCCTGCATCCAGAAGGCTTTCGACGGTGACGACTGCGCCGTCTTCAAAACGATCGAGCGCCGATACATTGATGCCCACGATGTCTTTCGTGTTGCGGTTCTTGAAGCCGCGCTTCGGAAGACGTCTGTATAAAGGCATCTGACCGCCTTCAAAACCGGGTCTGGGAGCTCCGCTCCTGGCCTTCTGACCTTTATGTCCCTTGCCTGCAGTCTTGCCGTTTCCTGAACCGTGGCCGCGTCCGCGTCTGAAATTATCGTTATGAACACTGCCCTCAGCCGGAGTTAAATTAGATAAATTCATATCGTGTGTACCTCCGAATCAATTCTCTTCTACTTTCACCAGATGATTCACATGCCAGATCATGCCGCGGGTAGCGCCGTTATCCGGGAGAACCACTGTCTGATGAAGTTTGTGAAGTCCTAAAGCTTCTACCGTAGCGCGCTGCTTCGGAATCGCACCGATCGGAGACTTCACTAACGTGATCTTTAAAGTCTTTTCGTTTTCCATGAAATACCTCCTTATCCGGTTACAGTTCGTCTACAGACTTGCCGCGAAGTCTTGCTACCTCATCAGGAGTCTTCAGTGCTTTCAGACCTTCAATCGTAGCAAGAACAACGTTCTGCTTATTGTTGGAGCCCAGAGACTTCGTTCTGATGTTCTGCAGACCTGCAAGTTCGCATACGGAACGCGCGGGACCGCCGGCGATGATACCGGTACCTTCCTTACTGCGCTTCATCAGCACTTCGGCACTGCCGTACTTGCCGGTGAAGTCATGAGGAATACTCTTGTTTTCATCAAGCGGAACCGTGATCATATGCTTTTCGGCATCCTGTTTGGCTTTCCTGATTGCTTCGGGTACTTCTGCAGCCTTGCCAGTGCCAGCACCGACGTGGCCATTCTTGTCGCCAACAACTACAAGCGCGGAGAAACGCATGTTGCGTCCACCTTTGACAACCTTGGTGACACGCCTGATGGCTACTACATTGTCTTCAAGTTCAGACTTGTTCGCTTCGATGTTTTCACGATTATCACGAGCCATTCGATCATTCCTCCTTCTTAGAATTTCAGACCAGCCTCGCGGGCTGCGTCTGCAAGCGCCTGGATCTTGCCGTGGTAGATAAATCCGCCGCGGTCAAAGACAACTTCGGTAATGCCGGCTTCTAAAGCCTTCTTGCCGATGTAGGTGCCTAAGAATTCGGCTGCTGCCACATCATTGGTCTTTTCAAGCTGTGCCTTAACATCCTTCTGAAGAGTGGATGCGGACAGAAGCGTTTTCTGTGCGGTGTCGTCAATCAGCTGAACATACATATGATTGTTGCTTCTGAAGACAGACATGCGCGGACGCTCTGCAGTACCGGCAAGATACCGGCGAAGTCTTCTGTGCTTTTCCGTGCGGACCGCTTTTCTATTGACTTTGCTAATCATATCTTCACCCTCTCCTTATTATTTCTTGCCAGCCTTACCAGCTTTACGGCGGATATGCTCATCCGCATACTTGATGCCCTTGCCCTTATAGGGTTCAGGAGCACGCTTCGATCTGATCTCAGCCGCGTACTGGCCGACCTTTTCTTTGTCGATACCGGCGATCGTGATCTTGTTCTGTCCTTCAACCGTCGATTCGACGCCTTCGGGATCGGTCATCTCAACCGGATGCGAATAGCCTAAGAAAAGAGTTAAGGTCTTGCCGGACTTCTGTGCTCTGTAGCCGACGCCGTTGATCTCGAGATTCTTCTTGAAGCCTTCGGTAACACCGATGACCATGTTGTGAAGAAGGGTTCTCGTAAGGCCGTGAAGAGATTTCATTCTCTTCAGGTCATTCGGACGGCTGACGGTAAGAACTGCTCCGTCAAGCTTGATTTCCATTTCTGCCGGAAGGATCCGCTCAAGCGTTCCTTTCGGTCCTTTAACAGTCACTTTATTATTTTCTGCAATATCAACCGTAACACCGGCCGGTACCGCGATTGGCATTTTTCCTATACGTGACATGCCCGTACCTCCATTTGTTTTTCGTGTACTGATTAAAGCACGGAATGCTTCGTACTGCGTACTCCCGCATTCCTGCTTATTTTACCAGATGTAAGCCAGCACTTCGCCGCCGACATGCTGTTTTCTTGCTTCCTTGTCTGTCATCACGCCCAGATTGGTGGAGACAATAGCGATTCCGAGACCGCCGAGAACCTTCGGCATATCCTCAGAGCCGGCATAAACACGAAGACCGGGCTTGGAAATTCTCTTCAGACCCGAGATGATCTTCTCGTTCTTGTCTCTGCCGTACTTCAGGGTGATACGAATCGTCTGGAAAGCGCCTTCGTCAAGGATGTCGTATTTTACGATATATCCTTCGTCCTGAAGAATCTTTGCGATCGCAACCTTCATCTTGGATGCCGGTACGTCGACAGTATCATGTTTTGCTGTATTTGCATTACGGATTCTTGTCAGCATATCCGCAATCGGATCACTCATTCCCATACTGTTACCTCCTTACCAGCTTGCTTTCTTGACGCCCGGAATTTCGCCCTTGTATGCGAGTTCGCGGAAACAGATTCTGCAGATGCCGTATTTTCTGAGATATGCATGCGGACGTCCGCAGATTCTGCAGCGGGTGTATTCCTGAGTGGAAAACTTAGCCTTACGAGACTGTCTGATCTTCTTTGAAGTCTTTGCCATGATATCCTCCTAATTAGTTGCCGCTCTTTTCAAAGGGCATGTTGAACAGGGTCAGAAGCTCGCGGGCTTCTTCGTCGGTCTTCGCTGTGGTAACGAAAATGATGTCCATACCACGGGTCTTGTCGATCTTGTCGTACTCGATCTCGGGGAAGATCAGCTGTTCTCTGATACCAAGTGCATAGTTTCCTCTGCCGTCAAAGGCATTGGCATTGACTCCGCGGAAGTCACGGACACGCGGGAGAGCCAGGGAAATGAGACGGTCTACAAACTCGTACATCTTCTGGCCGCGAAGCGTAACCTTGCATCCGATCGGCATGCCTTCACGAAGCTTGAAGTTAGCGACAGACTTGCGGGCCTTGGTAATGACCGCCTTCTGTCCGGTAATCTTCTCCATATCGCCGACTGCGGAATCGAGAACCTTCGCGTTCTCCTTCGCTTCGCCGACGCCCATGTTGACGACGACCTTGGCAAGCTTCGGAACTTCCATGATATTCTTATATCCGAACTTCTTGATCATTGCGGGAACGATCTCATCCTTGTATGTATCATATAATCTGCTGCTCATAAAACGCACTCCCTCCTGACTTAAGCAATCACTTCGCCGGTAGACTTATTGATGCGGACCTTCTTGCCGTCTCTGACATCGAAGCCTACGCGAACGCCTTTGCCGTTCACGCAGTACATCACGTTCGAGATGTGGATCGGAGCTTCCTTCTCAATAATGCCGCCCTGCGGATTTGCCTGACTCGGTTTAGCGTGCTTTGTAACCATGTTCACACCTTCAACGATGACGGTGTTGTCTTTTGTATTAACTGCTAATACCTTGCCTTCTTTATCTTTTTCACTGCCGGCGATGACGATAACGTTGTCGCCCTTCTTAATCTTCATTGCCATGATCTTAACGTCCTCCTTACAGTACTTCCGGAGCGAGGGAGACGATCTTCATGAAGGATTTGTCACGAAGCTCTCTTGCTACCGGCCCAAAGATACGGGTGCCTCTGGGTGTCAGATCATCCTTGATGATAACTGCGGCATTCTCGTCAAAACGGATCGAAGAACCGTCTTTTCTCTTCACGCCGCGGACGGTACGAACGACAACCGCCTTCACGACATCGCCCTTCTTAACCATTCCGCCGGGAGTGGCATCCTTGACGGTAGCGACGATGACATCACCGATGGCCGCATATCTTCTGACGGAACCGCCGTTCACGCGGATGCAGAGGAGTTCCTTCGCCCCGGTGTTATCGGCAACGTTCAGTCTGGTTTCCTGCTGAATCATACTGTTTCGCTCCTTTCCTTACTTCGCACGCTCGATGACTTCCACAAGGCGCCATCTCTTGGTCTTCGAGAGGGGCCGAGTCTCCATCACGCGGACGGTATCGCCGATGTTGCAGGTATTCTCATCGTCCTGGGCGTAGAGCTTGTAGGTCTTCTTAACAATCTTACCGATCAGAGGATGCTTCACGTTGTCCTGAACAGCCACAACGATGGTCTTATCCATTTTATTGCTGATCACTTTGCCCGTACGGGTCTTTCTCAAATTTCTTTCCACGTTCACGTCCTCCTGTTACTTCGCCTTCTCAGTGATAATCGTCTGAATGCGGGCAATATTCCTGCGAACCTCGGCAATGCGGCTCGTATTATTCAGCTGATTTGTCGCGTTCTGGAATCTTAAATTGAACAGCTCCTTCTTGGCGTCAACAAGCTCTGCCTGAAGCTCTTCAACGGATTTCGTTCTTAAATCATCAACATATGTCTTAGTCTTCATTCGTGTCACCGCCTTCTAATTCCGCACGGGAAGCGATTCTGCACTTGACGGGCAGCTTATACATAGCCAGTCTCAGCGCTTCCTTAGCTGTCTCTTCCGGAACACCCGCGATCTCGAAAAGCACGCGGCCCGGCTTCACAACTGCAACCCAGTATTCGACTGTTCCCTTACCGGAACCCATACGGGTTTCAGCAGGCTTTGTCGTGATCGGCTTGTCGGGGAAAATCTTGATCCATACCTGACCGCCACGTCTGACATAACGGGTGATCGCGATACGGGCTGCTTCAATCTGGTTGGATTTGATCCATGCCGGCTCCAGCGCGACAAGACCATAGTCACCATAAGTAATCGTATTACCTCTCAGCGCCTTACCCTTCATGGTTCCGCGAAACTGTTTACGACGCTTAACTCTCTTCGGCATTAACATGATTATTTATCGCTCCCTTCCTTCGTATTCTTGGTCGGAAGAATTTCACCCTTGTAAATCCATACCTTTACGCCGACCTTACCGTATGTGGTATCAGCTTCAGCAAAACCGTAGTCGATATCGGCACGAAGCGTCTGAAGCGGAATCGTTCCTTCGCTGTAGAACTCGGTACGTGCGATGTCTGCGCCGCCAAGTCTGCCGCCGCAGGAAGCCTTGATACCAAGAGCGCCGGCCTTCATGGTGCGCTGCATGGTGGACTTCATTGCACGACGGAAGGAAATACGGTTCTCAAGCTGCTGGGCAATATTCTCGGCAACCAGCTGTGCATCTCTTTCGGGACGCTTGATCTCTTTGATGTCCACAAAGAGCTTCTTATCGGTCAGCTTGGCGATTTCGTTCTTCAGCTTCTCGATTTCCGCGCCGCCTCTGCCGATGACAACACCGGGCTTCGCGGTGTGAATGATCACGCGGACACGGTCCGTAGAACGCTCGATCTCGATCTTCGAGATGCCTGCAGCATATAATTTCTTTTTAACATATACTCTGATCTTGTGGTCTTCCACAAGGTTGTCAGCGAAATCTTTCTCGGCATACCATCTGGAATCCCAATCCTTGATGATGCCGACTCTCATTCCATGAGGATTAACTTTCTGTCCCATATCTTCCTCCTTATCTCTCGTCCAGGACGACTGTGATGTGACTTGTACGCTTCAGGATACGGTATGCGCGGCCCTGGGCTCTGGGATGGATACGCTTCAGCGTCGGTCCCTGGTTCGCATAGCATTCAGCGACATAGAGGTTGTCGGGATTCAGTCCGTTGTTGTTCTGAGCATTGGCTGCTGCAGATTCGAGAAGCTTCTTGATCAGTGCAGAAGCATATCTCGGATTGTAGGTAACAATAGCCAGCGCCTCCTGATATCCCTTGCCGCGGATCGCGTCGAGAACGAAGCATGCCTTCTCGGCGGAAACACGCGCGTAGGACAGCTTGGCGGACGGCCTTGTGTCTTTTACTGCATTTCTTTCTCTCTTAATCTGGCTTCTGTGTCCTTTTGCCATGATTATCTGCCTCCTTAAAATATTTGATGTTCACACCCCGGAGTTTCCAGGTGTCACACGCGGCACCTGTTTGATTTTCCAACGATCCGTGTGTGTCGCGCTGTAAAGACATTCTACAGCTACGGGCCGTGACCTTCGCCGCCGGTAAGGGAACCGGCGGTTGAATGCGTCACGGTCATTGAAGAAACAGGCATAAAGCCCGATCTTTTATAATTTGTAATCAGCCCTTCTTGTCGTCCTTACCGTGGCCTCTGTAGGTACGGGTGGAAACGAACTCGCCGAGCTTATGGCCTACCATATCCTCGGTTACATATACCGGGATGTGCTTTCTGCCGTCATGCACTGCGAAAGTGTGTCCGACAAAGCTCGGGAAAATGGTAGAACGGCGGGACCAGGTCTTGATAACGCTCTTCTGCCCGGAAGCATTCAGCGCATCGACCTTTTTCATTAAACTTTCGTCAGCGAAAGGTCCTTTCTTTAATGAACGAGCCATGTGAATTCCTCCTTAATCGATTACTTCAGCGCTCTTCCGTTCTTACGACGGATGATCAGCTTGTTGGAAGACTTGTTCTTCTTACGAGTCTTCAGACCGAGGGCAGGCTTGCCCCAAGGAGTACTCGGGCCCGGACGACCGATCGGAGCACGTCCTTCACCACCGCCATGCGGATGGTCGTTCGGGTTCATAACGGAACCGCGGACGGTAGGACGGATACCCATATGACGCTTGCGTCCTGCTTTACCGATATTCACAAGGTTGTGATCACCGTTGCCGACAATGCCCATTGTCGCACGGCATGCGATCGGAACCATTCTCATTTCGCCGGACGGAAGACGCAGAGTCGCGTACTTGCCTTCCTTCGCCATCAGCTGCGCGGAAACGCCGGCTGAACGAACCATCTGAGCGCCTGCACCCGGATAAAGCTCGACGTTGTGGATCTGAGCACCGATCGGGATGTTCTGAAGCGGCAGGCAGTTGCCGATACGCGCTTCCGCATTCTCGCCGCTCATAACGGTCATTCCGACCTGAAGGCCTTCCGGAGCAAGGATATAGGATTTAACACCGTCTTTGTAAACGATCAGAGCAATGTTCGCGGTCCGGTTCGGATCGTACTCAACACTCTTTACAACCGCTTCGATGTCGTCCTTATTGCGCTTGAAATCGATGATTCTGTATTTTCTTCTCTCACCGCCGCCCTGATGACGGACAGTGATTTTGCCCTGATTGTTTCTGCCGGAATTCTTCTTGACAGGAGCAAGAAGGCTCTTCTCGGGATTCTTTGTGGTAATCTCCTTGAAATCGCTGCCGGACATCTGACGTCTCGAGGGAGTATAGGGATTATACTTTTTAATGCCCATGAGTTTAAGATCTCCTTTTACTATTTATTATCGCGCTTAGTATGCGCATAGTATGATCCGCTGTATTCAGCGGACCGGCCGCTCCGTTTCCCTTCGGGAAACTCCCGCGTCCGAATGATTCGCAGCTTCCGGGCTCCGCCCTTTCGCCGCTCATTATTTACATTCGCCAAATCCTCACGGATTCACGGAAAGCGTGATCCGTTATGCTTTGGCTCAAAGTCCGCTGAAGATTTCGATTTCCTTCGAATCCTCGGTCAGCTGGACAACGGCTTTCTTCGTCTTCTTAGACTCGCCGACGATGAGGCCGCGGCGGCGCTTCTTGCCGTCCTGGTTCATGGTGTTCACCTTGGCAACCTTCGTGCCGGGGAACATCTTTTCAACAGCCTCTTTAATCATGGTCTTGTTGGCATCCGGATGCACCAGGAAGGTGTACTTCTTGTCCGCCATGCCGTCCATGGACTTCTCGGTAACAACCGGTTTCAGGATCACATCATAATACTGTACGTTAGCCATTATGCGTATACCTCCTCAATCGTTTTTACCGCTGCCTTTGTTACGACGAAAGAATCATATTTGAGAATGTCGTAGACATTGATCGTGTTCGGATAAGCCGTCTTGACGCCTTCCACATTGCGCGCGGAAAGAACCGCGTTCCTGTTGTCCTCTTCAACGACCAGGAGTGCCTTGTCGAGCTTAAAGCTGTTCAGCACTTCCACAAACTTCTTCGTCTTCACTTCCGTAAGATTCAGTTCGTCAAGAACAAAAATCTTATCCTCGGAAACCTTCGAAGACAGAGCACTCTTCAGCGCTGCCTGTTTTTCCTTGCGGTTCATCTTGAAAGAATAATCTCTCGGAACCGGAGCAAAAACAACGCCGCCGCCTGTCCACTGCGGAGCTCTTGTGGAGCCCTGACGGGCATGTCCTGTGCCCTTCTGTCTCCAGGGCTTTCTTCCGCCGCCTGAAACCTCGGCGCGGGTCTTGGCCTTCTGTGTGCCCTGGCGCTTTGCTGCCAGATGATTCACAACAGCCATCTTGATCAGATGCTCGTTAACCGGAGCAGCGAAAATCGAATCGGAAAGTTCGATCGTGCCGGTCTTATTGCCCTGCATATTATATACAGATAATGTAGCCACTGTCGTTCCTCCTTTCCGTTACTTCGCAGCCTTCACCGCTTCACGAACGGTGATGAGAGACTTCTTCGCGCCGGGTACGGAGCCCTTGACCAGGATCAGATTGTTCTCTTTATCTACGCGGACAACCTGAAGGTTCTGAATGGTAACTGTGACAGAACCCATATGGCCGGGCATTCCTTTGCCCTTGCGGACATGGCTCGGAGTTGCGCTGGAGCCGTTAGAACCCTGATGACGATGGAACTTACTGCCGTGTGCCATGGGTCCTCTGTGCTGGCCGTAACGCTTGATCGCGCCCTGGAAGCCCTTGCCCTTGGAAACTGCAGTTGCGTCGATGAGGTCGCCCTCAGCGAAAACGTCAGCAGTGATCTCGTCCTTTACGGAATACTCAGCAGCATTCTCGAGACGGAATTCTCTGATGTATCTCTTGTAAGATACGCCTGCCTTGTCGAACTGGCCTTTTCTCGGCTTGTTCACAAGCTTTTCCCTGATGTCGGCGAATCCGACGACGACTGCCTGATAGCCGTCATTCTCTTCGGTCTTGACCTGCAGAACGCTGCAGGGGCCGGCCTGAAGAACGGTGACGGGGATCAGATTGCCGACTTCGTCGAAAACCTGAGTCATGCCGACTTTTGTTGCCAAAATCGCTTTCTTCATTTTTTACCTCCTGTGAATCTACAGCGGAATGGAGCGGCCGCCCCATTCATCCTAGAACAGAAGACACACTGATGTATATCAACTATTACAGGATTTTAAAGTTTGTTGTCGGGGGTAACGATGAAGTACGGATTTCTCCGTGCTTCGCACTCCCGAAATCCTACAGGAATTCAGAATCCGGACTCGCGTCCTCCTTCCTCATTCCTGTTCTGCATCCCGTATCTCTTACAAAACAATGCGAGCATTGTTTTGTTCGGATCCGTGATGCTTACTTCATAGAAATGTTAATGCTCACACCGGCCGGCATATCCAGCTTGGATAAAGCATCAACGACCTTCTGGTTCGGCGCAATAACGTCGATGAGTCTCTTGTGGGTTCTCTGCTCAAACTGCTCGCGGGAATCTTTGTACTTGTGAACTGCACGAAGAATGGTTACTACTTCCTTCTTGGTCGGAAGCGGAACCGGTCCGCTGACAAGAGCTCCGGTCTTCTTAACCGTGTCGACGATCTTCGCCGCGCTCTGGTCGATGAGCTGATGATCATACGCCTTCAGGGTGATCCTCATAATGTTTTTTGCCATAAAAAAGTCGCCTCCTTTTCGCACTTTTTAAAAAGTACGACAAGCGGTGACTGTACACATACCCGTGTGTGTCGCAACCGGCACACATAATAATCCGCCTGCATTGCAGATTTTCGAAGCTGTACAGTGACTTGTCGCCTGGTTTGACCTGACATTCGCTCCGCGTAAAAACCTGATGTTTGCAGCACATCAGCAACCTCACGCATCCTCGCTATCATGCCACAGCATCGTACAATATACCACAGATGGATCTGAAATGCAAGCGGATTTTTAATTTTTTCTTATTTTTATTGGACTTCCGGCATTATTTGCTTTCCGGCTTTTCTTCTTCGGGGTGCTCGATCTGGATGACCGAAGATTTCTGCATCGGAATGCGGCAGTTCTTATTGTTGCCGAACTCAACGATCACGGTATCGTCGGTGATGTCGATGATTTTGCCGTAAAAGCCGGAGGATGTCAGAACAAGGTCGCCTTCCTTCATTCCTGCGAGCATTTCCTTCTGCTCCTTCTCCTGCTTCTTCTGAGGACGGATCGCAATAAAATACATGGCCCCGAAGAATACCAGCATGACAACCGCGTACATAATGATCGTCTTCGGCCCCATTGCTGTAGCTTCTTCACCTGCCGCGGCTGTCGGAGCGCATCCAGCAAGCATCACTGCGCCAAGAAGCGCAAAGCCAAAAGAAAACAGTTTTTTCATAATCCCACATTACCTTTCCATATTATAATGACCCGGGTCATTCCGCGCCCGAATTCAGACTTTCGAGCATGTTATATTTATACTCTTTCCAGCGTCCGTTGTCAAGGGCATCCCGGATTTCTTCCATCAGATGATTGTAAAAATACAGGTTGTGAAGCACGAGAAGACGCATTCCGAGCATTTCCTTCGCCTTCATCAGATGGCGGATGTACGCACGCGAATACCGTCTGCAGGCCGGACAGCCGCAGCCCTCTTCGATCGGACGTGTATCGCGCTCATAGCGCTGATTCATCAGGTTCAGCCTTCCGAAGTGTGTATACGCGTGCCCGTGGCGGCCGTTTCTCGTCGGATATACGCAGTCGAAGAAATCAATTCCCCTGTCGACGCCTTCGATGATATTCGCCGGCGTTCCGACGCCCATGAGGTAGGTCGGCCGGTCCTTCGGAAGATACGGCACCGTCTCGTCGAGGATGTGATACATCTGTTCGTGCGACTCCCCGACCGCAAGTCCGCCGACGGCATATCCAGGAAGATCAAGCTCCGCAATCTCTTTCGCGTGCCGGATGCGGACGTCTTCAAGGATGCCGCCCTGGTTGATTCCGAACAGAAGCTGTTCCTTATTGACCGTATCCTCGAGGGAATTCAGCCGCTCCATCTCCTTTTTGCAGCGGATCAGCCACCGGGTCGTCCGCTCGACCGACGGTTCGATATAGGACCGGTCGGCAAGCGCCGGCGGGCATTCGTCAAAAGCCATGGCGATTGTGGAGCCCAGATTGGACTGGATCTGCATCGACTCCTCCGGTCCCATGAAGATCCGGTGCCCGTCCACGTGTGACTGGAACGTAACGCCCTCTTCCCGGATCTTTCGTATGCCGGCAAGGGAAAACACCTGGAAGCCTCCGGAGTCCGTTAAAACAGGCTTTTTCCAGCTTGTAAAGGCGTGAATGCCGCCCAGGTCGCGGACCAGCCGGTCTCCGGGGCGCACGTGCAGGTGATAGGTATTGCAGAGCATCACCTGCGTTCCGATATTCTCCAGGTCCTCCGTGGAAGCTGCGCCTTTGATCGCGGCAACGGTAGCCACGTTCATGAACACCGGTGTCTCGATGCTTCCGTGCGCGGTCTCCATGTGCGCTCTCTTTGCGCGCCCGGAGGTCGTCAGAATTTCATACTTCATTGTTTTCTCCGAAAAAGCGGGCTCTTTTTCAAAAGGATCGTGCCTTTTTACAAAGAACCCGCTGCATCTCATTTAATTAAAACCGAACCGCTGCAAAAAGCACGCCTTACTTGTTTGCCTTTCCGGACTTTTTCTGTCCCTCCTCCGCTTTCTTCGGAGCGAACTTCGTACGGAAGATATACCATACGGCGCCTGCAAGGCAGACGGACGAGTAAGCGCCGACGACGATGCCGAGCATCAGAGGAAGGGCAAACTCGCGGACGGAGGTTACGCCGAAGATATACAGGGCAAGAACCATGACAAAGGTCGTCAGCGAGGTCAGCACCGAACGGCTGAAGGTCTGTGTGATCGACATATTGACGACGGATTTCAGATCGGTTTTCTGTCCCATGATCGCCTGGTTTTCACGGATTCGGTCGAAGATAACGATCGTCGCGTTGATCGAATAACCGACAAGCGTCAGCATGCAGGCAATGAAGGTGCTGCCGACCGTCCAGCGGAACACAGCGAATGCCGCAAGTACGACCAGGACATCGTGAACGAGGGCCAGAACCGATGCGGACGCAAAGCGCACATCACGGAAACGGATCCAGATGTAGATCAGCATCGCCACCGCTGCAAGCACGATAGACAGGATGGCGGAACGGGTCATTTCCTTCGACACCGTCGCCGTAATCGTGTCATAGGTAATGCTGGAGGAGTCGATATTGTATTTTTCCTCAAGCATGCTGTACAGCGCGCTTCTCTGCTCCTGGGTAAGCACCTGGGTCTTGATGATGACTTCGTTGGAGCCGATAACCGGAGTCATGGAAACGTCCGTAGAGCCGATGGCTTCAACAACATCCGGCTCAACCTCGGTCTCAAGCTGGTCAATCGTACGGTTCTCATTGAACACGACATCCGTCGAGGTTCCGCCGACAAAATCCAGGCTGTAATTCAGCGCATAGTTCTTGATGCCGTGGCCGACCATGAAGCCGACACCGATCAGAATGACCGCAAGCGAACATGCGATGAAAATATTTTTCTTTGAAAGGAAGTTCTTTTCCTTCGCCGGCTTCTTTTCACCGTACCACTTCTTGTCGCTCATACCGAGCGCATACATGCTCTTGATCAGAAGCCGCGTAACAACGAGCGCGGTGAACATGGACAGGACAATACCGAGGGCCAGCGTGATCGCGAAGCCTTTGATCGTTCCGGTACCGAAGAGGTACAGCACGAGCGCCGCAATCAGGGTCGTCACATTGCCGTCGATAATCGCGGACAGCGCTTTTTTGAAGCCCGCCTGGATGGCGCCGGCCGTCGTATTGCCAAGTCCGATCTCCTCACGGATACGCGTGAAAATAATGACATTTGCGTCAACCGCCATACCGATACTGAGGATGATACCTGCGATACCGGGAAGCGTCAGCGTGATTTCCTGGTTGAACGCCGCGAGAAGCACGATAATCAGTCCCGTGTAGAAAACAAGCGCGACAGATGCTGCGAAGCCGGGCATGCGGTAGATCACAATCATGATCAGGATCACAACCGCAAGACCGATCAGTGCGGCCATCAGAGAGGTATTAATCGCGTTCGTACCGAGCGTCGCGCCGACAACCTGGGAGCGCAGCTCCGTCAGTTCCACCGGAAGCGCACCGATACGAATATAGGAAGCAAGCTGAGACGCCTGCTCATAGGTGAAGGATCCTTCGATCTGGCAGGTCTTCGATGTAATCTGCTCTTTACAGGTCGGAGCGCTGATCACTTCGCCGTCATAAACGATATACAGCGGATTGCCGGTTCCCGCGAGCTCTCCGGTAACTTCGGAAAACTTGTTCACGCCCGCATCCGTCAGGGTCAGCATGACAATGTAATTGTTTTCGCTGTCAGAGCCTGCCTGCGCCGCTTCGATATCATTGCCGTCCAGACGCGTGGTTCCCGCAATGTCCGTCGTGCTCGTGCAGAAAATCAGCGTACCGGGCGTACCCAGTTCCTGAAGCACCTTGTTCGCGTTGGTTTCGCCGGGAATATCGATCGTTACACGGTCAGCGCCTTCCTGATAAACCTGAGCCTCTGTGGAATAGCCGTAGGCACGGTCCTGCATCTTGCGCACCGTATCATCCATATCCTGCTGGCTCGGGGTCTCTCCGACCGCCTCATAGGTAATGCTGACGCCGCCGCGAAGATCCAGGCCCAGCTTGATGTCGGAAATGCTTCCCGAATACTCATAGCCGAAGCCGCGGATTGCCGTGAACAGGATAAAGGCAAACAGCAGGGCGAAGATGATCAGGGAAATAGCCCCGCGCCTCTTGGAGTAGAGTTTCATGATTGCTTCCTCTTTTCATTGAACATATTACTGCTCTTTCCTGCCGCTTATGCGGGAAAGGGCGCACGCATCAGGGCATAAACCGCCCTTCTATGCGCGCTAACCGAAAAATTATAGCACATCTTGCAAAACTTCGCAAGATGTGCTTTATAAAAATTCATATTCTTACAGGTAATACCCTCGGGATTCTTTAAATGACCCCGGGATCAATCCGTATGGAACTGTTTCTTCCACTTTCCCTTCTTGTAAAATACGACGGATGCAACAGCGCCGATGATCCAGCTGATCAGAAGGGAAATCGGAAGGATTTCAAACCTTCCCGTGGGGAATTCGGGGGAGCGCGACAGATACGCCATCAGGTATGCCAGCGGCACACGGATGATGACCGTCGTAAATATGCCGATCCACATCGGCGTCACGGTATCCCCGACGCCGCGCATCACGCCCTGATACACCTGCGAGAAGCCCATGGCGATATATCCGACCGCGAGGATCCTCATGAAACGGACCGACATGGTAATCAGTTCTTCCGTCTCGGTAAAAATCCCCATCAGGTACCTTCCGAAGATCAGGATGATTGCGACCAGTACGGTTGCCACCGCCGTGGTAAGCAGCATGCCCTCCTTCGTACCCTTCTCAATCCGGTCAAGCTTTCTCGCGCCGAGATTCTGTCCGGCGTAGGTGGTCATCGCAGCGGAGAAGCTGAAGTTCGGCATCATGGCAAAGCCGTCGATCCTCATAACGATGACGTTTGCCGCAATGACCATTTCGCCGAAGGAATTCGTCAGCCGCTGCACCACGACCATCGCCAGGGAAAAAATCGCCTGTGTCAGTCCGGAAGGAAGTCCGAGCTTGATAATGTCCACGGAATACTTTTTGCTGAAGCGGATATATTTCCACTTCAGGTCGAAGAACTTCTGCATCCTGGCAAGCTTGATAAAGCAGAGTCCCGCCGAAATGAACTGGGCGATAATCGTCGCGAGCGCGACTCCTGCGACTTCCATCTTGAAAAACTTCACAAAAGTGATGTCGAGAACAATATTCAAAACGGTCGACACCAGGAGGAACAGAAGCGCCGAGAGCGAATCGCCGAGTCCCCGGAGGATTCCCGTCAGCATATTGTAGAAAGCCATTCCGAGCAGTCCGAGGAACAGGATCACGAGATAATCATTGCCCCATTCAAGAATCGTATCCGGCGTATTCAGAAGCTTCAGCATCGGCCGTGAAATCAGCGGCCCGACGATCATAATGAATATGGATACGACCGCCGCGAGAAGAATACTTGTGCCGATTGAACTTGAAAGTCCTTCCCGGTCCCTTGCGCCGACATACTGCGACACCAGGATCGTTGCCCCGGTCGATACACCGATAAAAAGCACCAGCAGAAGGTTGTAAATCGGAAAAGCATTGCCTACGGCCGCGAGCGCATTGTCTCCGACGTAGCGTCCGACGACAATGGAGTCCACGGTACTGTAGAGCTGCTGGGCGATATTTCCGAGAAGCATCGGAAACGCGAATGCCGCGATTTTCTTCACCGGTGAGCCCTCGGTCATATCGATCGGTTTAAACAGATTTGCCAGTCCTCTTTTTTCTGCCATATTTTCTCCTTATTCCAGTTCTTCCACAGCCTCCTGCATCAGCCGGATAATCGGAAGCCCCTGCGGGCAGGCCGCCTCGCAGGCACCGCACTGAAGACAGTTCTCCGGTCCGTGACCTTCCTTAAGGATACGCTGTAAGCCCCAGTTGTCCTTCGGATTGGTATTATAAAGGGTGCTCTCGTTCCATGCCGCGAAAATGCCCGGGATGTCCAGTCCGCCCGGACAGGGCATGCAGTAGCGGCAGCCGGTGCAGCCGACACGCGTACGGCTCTGATAGGCCGCGCGGATGTCATCCATCAGCTTCAGCTCCGCCTCGTCCATAATGCCCGGTTCCACGGTATCAAAGATGCGCAGGTTGTCCTCCACCTGCTCTCTTTCCGTGCAGCCCGAAAGCACCGTTCCGACCTCCGGATGGTTGCAGAGCCAGCGGAATGCCCATTCCACGGGGCTTCTCTTTACCGGGAACGCATCGTAAACCGCCTGTACATTCTCGGGAGCCTTCGCGAGCCGTCCACCGAGCAGTCCTTCCATGATCACGACCGGAATTCCGAGAGATCCCGCAAGCTCCAGGCCCTTCGTGCCCGCCTGGTTCTCGACATCCATGAAGTTGTACTGGATCTGGCACATATCCCAGTCAAAGTCCTTAATGATATACTCGAACTCCTCATAAGGGCCGTGGAAGGAGAAGCATTTGTAGCGGATCTTTCCTTCCGCCTGCAGCTCTTTGAAGCGCTCCGGAATTCCCATCGACTTCGCGTATTCCCACTTTTCCTTGTTGATGCCGTGCATCAGCCAGAAATCGATGTGATCGGTCTGAAGGCGCTCAAGCTCCTCGTTCAGGATCCGGTCGATATCCGCATACTCTTTGACGCGGTCCACGGGGATCTTGGTCGCAATCGTCACCTTATCACGGTAGCCGTCCTGTAAGGCTTTCCCGAGTACGACCTCGGACTTCCCGCCAAGGTAAACGTAAGCGGTGTCCATATAGGTCGTGCCGCCGTCGATCGCGGTGCGGATGATGTCGATCGCCTTCTCTTCATCCACAACCGTCTCTCCGTCGACAACCTTGCTGGTAAAGCGCATGCAGCCAAGGCCGAATGCCGAGCTTTTGATCCCGAGCTTTCCAAATTGTCTCATTTTCATCTTGCATTCCCTCCTTGTGTTTTTTTCGGTCATAATAATTTAGTTTATCATAACACAAAGTCCCACGCTTCGCAAGCGTTTCGCTTTTGAACGCCCGATATGAAACTTACTGTCTCTCCACGTTTCCGGTAACATTCGTCTTCCGCCGTGATACTGCCACGCGTTTCATGAGCTCCTCATAGTAAAGCTCCTCGTCGAAAGGAATTTCCACGGGATGTCCGAGGAAGGAAGACAGATGCATCGCGTTTGAAAGCGTCAGTCCGCGGATGCCTTCCGCGCCTTCAGCGACCAGCGGCTCCCCGCGCAGAATATGCGCTGCAAAGGCATTCAGAACCCCCGGATGCTGTTCGTTCTTTCCGTCCGTTTCGACTTCTTCCGTCACATAGGAAGGCGCCGCAAATCCGCGCTTCTCTGTCCTGCACCACTCCCGCTCGTCCATTTCAAGCTTCTTGAAAATGAGTTTATTATTCTCGCAGATGAGCGTTCCCTTCGTGCCCGTGACTTCGAAGCGGTTCGTGCCGGGCGCGTCTCCGGTCGACGTGATAAAGCAGCCGGTGGCGCCGTTTTCAAATTCGACATAAGCGGTCACATCATCTTCCACTTCGATATCATGCCATCTGCCGAGCTGAAGATGGGCATCCACCTTCACCGGAAGGCCGCAGATCCACTGGAAAAGATCGAGCTGGTGCGGGCACTGATTGAGAAGGACGCCGCCGCCCTCCCCGGACCAGGTCGCGCGCCAGGCGCCGGAGTCGTAATAGCTCTGCGTGCGGTACCAGTCGGTGATGATCCAGTTCACGCGCTTTAGCTCGCCGATCGAGCCGTTATCCACGAGCTCCTTCATTTTCCTGTAGACACAGTTCGTCCGCTGGTTGAACATCATGCCGAAGGTGAGCTCAGGATGCTTTTCAGCCTCCGCGTTCATCTCTCTCACCTGTTTGGTATAGACGCCGGCCGGCTTCTCGACCATGACGTGCAGGCCTTTTTGAAAGCCCATGACCGCATACTTCGGATGGTCGTAATGCGGAATCGCGATATGGATCGCGTCGATCAGCCCGCTGTCCATCATTTTTTCTGCGTCATCAAAAAGCGCCGTTTTCCCGGGCAGTTCCTCTTTTGCCGCCCGGAGTCTGTCGGGGTTGATATCCGCGATCGCCGCAAGCTCGATTTCCGGGCATTTTCCCTCGATGATATTCTTTGCGTGTCCCGTTCCCATGTTTCCGTAGCCGATAATGCCCAGTCTCACTTTTTCCATTTTACAATCCTCCGATCCTGCCCTGTTTTTTCATCCGCAGTATTCATAACAGTACTCCTGATCCTCTGAAAGCCCCAGGCCGTTTGCGAAGCATTTCCTCCGATCTCTCGGGGATGAAAGCCGTCTGTTTAAGAAGGCTCCGGCTTTTACAGAATATCACAGTTTTTTCGCAGACGCAAGTCTTGTTGGACATTTGTTGGACAGGCGGTGCTATCATGATCTCACACAAATACGAAGACTGACGAAGGGAGCCAGAAAAATGCCGAAAACAAGTCTGAATACGCTGAATGCTGAAACGGATCCTCAGAAGAGAGCCGAGATCATAGATGAGAACTATGAAGAGACGCTCGAGAAGGAAGACAAAAAAATAGACAAGACGCTTGCTGCCCAGAAGGGCAAACTCGATAAGGTGTATTTCTCAATCTATTACGACCTGAGAATGGATTTCAGAAAAGAAAACCGACTTCTGACCGACTCGGAAAAATACGAGTTCGGGGCGAGTTCCAACGGAAAAATCAGCGAAGAAGAGATGGGCAAGCAAACCGAGATCACCGGGAAGGTCGTCTCGGATCTTGTGAATGAACCAACGCTGCAGCAGTTCAGGGATTTCTATTTCATGATGGGCATGATCAAGGCAAAGGCAGCCCATGAACTCCATCAGGAACATCAGGAAATCAAAAATTCGCTGCCTCCGGAATACGACAAGGACACAAAGGAGAAGCTCGCGGACGTCATCGCACTCGAGGGAAACGCTCTCGGAAACCATCTCGACAATTATGTGAACAACCTGATCGGCGACATGCTCGCGATAAAGCTTCCCGGATGGGAAAAGAACAACAACCTGGATTACGGCTATGAGATGAACCGTCTCACCCAGGCGGAGTTCCGAAAGCTCCTGAACCCCCCGGACCATCCCACGATGACCGTCGGACAGTATATGGATTATGTCGATATGTCCGACGAGGACCGGAAAAAGTTCCTGAAAAAGCAGAAATGCACTGCCGAAGACAATTTCTATGATCTCACACTGAATAACGTCCGTAAGCTTCCCGGGGCAAAAACCGAAGAAGTTCTCCATAATGCGGCGATCTATCAGATGTGCGAGTCCTGCTCCAGCTATATGCCAAAAAAATGGATGCGCGAAGGCGAGAAGCAGTATAAAAGCGGTCTTACGAAATCAGAGCTTAGGGACTACGAGAACGGCCAGCGGGTGTCCGGCAGAATCGGAGCCCCGCATTCACAGACAAAAAAGGAGCTGACGGAAAAAGGCATTAACGTTGCGAAGCTTGTCAATGAACGGTCCCACCGGAACATTATTAATGGCCTCCGCCTTACACAGGAAAAGCTGACAAGCGGCAAGGCGCTTCGGATGCGCGACGTGGCCGGGTATTCGGAGGCAATTACCGGCGGAGCAAGGGAGCGGATCACCGAGCACGCCCACGTCACAAAGGGTGCTCTTCTTGAGCTTCAGTCGATCCCGACGCAGTGGAAATATCACAGCTCCGACTCGAAGGAGTATACGAAAGCACTCAACGCGCTGAAGGACTATCACATGGCCCTCGCAAGAAACGACGGAGGAAAGGCAAGCGAATTCCAGACCCGTCTCTGCAAGGCAGCCTATGACTATCTGAAGGATAAGCGGTCTACGCGCAGTCATCCAAACGGAAGGAAGCGCTTCAACGCCTTTATGACTCTCCTGTATGAAGAGCTGAAGCCGTCAGAATTCCAGAAAGTTGTAGACAAGGTCAACCAAAAGCGCAAAGACGGCGAGAAGATCAGCGTTGAAGAATTCGAAGCGAAGAAGAACCGGTTTATGAAGGCCAGCCGGAAGGACGAAAAAGCCTTTCTGGACAGCTCCGGGGAGAATGCAACCAGGCTTGATCTCAGGACCGCGGCAACCGTCATGGAAATGGATGATCTTTACAAACCTGAACAGTACAATAATCCGAGAGAACCGGAGAAGTCAACCATCTATGCCCCTGTCGGACTCCCGATCCAGGCAGGCCACAAGGGCGGATCTCTTTCCATGAAGGATTTCGCTGCGGTTTCCTTCGCGAGCGCCCTCTCTTCGCGCCAGCGCGATAACCTGCTGATCGAAAACAATATCCTCCTGCAGAGCGAGGAAGCAGCTGCGGAAGGAAAAAAAGTATCGGATGCCGCCTTCAGGGCCTACGGCGAAGGCGACAAGGTGCCGCTTGCAAAGCTTCTTACGATCGGCATCCGGAAGCTGAATGAAGAATCCGCAGGAAGAACAGGCAGCGAAAAAGCCTGTATGAAGGAAATGTCCCAGCGAATCTTCAATATGCTCCAGCGCGACCCGGAGCTTCAGAAATACGCCGAACGCCAGGGACTCACGAAGGAAGACATGAAGGCCGCCGGCAAGACTGCCGAAGAGCTCAAAAAAGAACCTGAAGTCCGGAATATCATCCACGAGGAAGGCCTGATTCTGTAAGCCGGACGACAAGATGCCGTTTTCCCTGACTTCAGGGTCAGAAAAAAGGGGCTGTCGCACTAAGAAAAGAGTGCGGCGGCCTTTTTCGATGAATTGTT
>CAMVNR010000025.1 GCA_947168905.1 uncultured Lachnospiraceae bacterium | reverse complement strand
TCCATCCGGATATCGATACGGCCGGGGATCAGTTCCTCGATCTTTTTTCGTATCCTGTCTGCGGCGTCTTCATATGCCGAGGAAGTGTAAACAAGCGATTTCAGTTCATCCGAACGCACATAGACCTGAGTATAAACATCCATGCAGAATTCCGAAGGCATGACAAACACAAAGCCCGTCACCTCTCCGTTTCCGATCCGGGAGGATCCGCGCTCAAAATCCAGGTAATATGGAGCCGTGCATGCACCGACCACGGTAAAATCCGTCCGCTTCAGGGACGAGGACAGTTCCTCCGAAGACCCGCTCTCCATATGCAGAACAGAACCGATGCCGATCTCTGACACGATGGGAAGCTGCGCGTCAATCAGACACTCTCCGGGCTTTTCCGGAAGCCTGCCCTCGGTCAGCGTAATGTCGTTCAGTTCAGAGGTCATGGACATCACATGAAGAACAGACTGTTTCTCATTGGAACGCTCCAGCACATCTATGGAATATTCGCCTTCTGCAGCGCTGACTCCGTCCGTCCTCCGGACCGCCTGCAGATCCTCCTCTGTCAGGCCGTAGGAGCACAGAACACGAAAATCCATGAATCTGGCCCCGTCGGCCATCATATCCATGGATAAACGCATATCGGGTTCGGATGCGCGCACACCGGTGAAAAAAGCGACGCCGAGCATCACGATGAAAAGAATGGAAAGATAGCGGTTCAGGCTTTTTCTGATTTCCCGGAAAAGTTCCCGCCGCAGGGTCCGTTTCATTTATTACCACTCCAGCTCTTCCGCAGGAAGCGGATGTTCATTGTATTCCTCCCGGGCGACCTTTCCGTTTCGGATGTGAATCACCCGGTCCGCCATCTGAGCGATTGCCGAATTGTGTGTGATCACGATGACCGTCATGCCGCGCTCCCGGCTCTGTTTCCCCAGAAGGCCGAGGATAGCCTTTCCCGTCTCGTAATCCAGCGCTCCGGTCGGTTCGTCGCACAGAAGAAGCTTCGGATTCTTCGCGAGCGCCCGTGCAATCGAGACGCGTTGCTGCTCGCCGCCCGAAAGCTGCGCCGGAAAGTTGTCGGCTCTTTCCGAGAGCCCCACTTCCTGAAGCACCTCCCGCGCATCCAGATGATCACGGCACAGTTCCAGCGCAAGCTCCACATTCTCAAGGGCGGTCAGGTTCTGTACCAGATTGTAAAACTGAAAGACAAATCCGATATCTTCCCGGCGGTAGTGCGTCAGGCCTCTCTGATCGAGCGCGCTGATATCCGTCCCGTCGACAAACATATGCCCGGAAGTGGCGCTGTCCATCCCGCCGAGGATATTTAAGACCGTGGTCTTTCCGGCGCCGGAAGGTCCGACGATCACGACAAATTCTCCTCTTTCGACGGAGAAACTCATCTTATCGACTGCCGTAATCCGAACCTCGCCCATACGGTATATTTTACTCACCGATCTGACTTCAACAAATGCACTCATAAATCCTCTGTCCGGCACCTCTTATTCGACTGTAACGGATTTCGCCAGATTTCTCGGCTTGTCGACGTCAAGTCCCTTCGAAACCGCCACATAATAACCCATCAGCTGCAGCGGAATGACGGCGAGACTTGCCGCGAAATGCGGGTCGGTTCGCGGAACATATACATTGAAATCCACCGTATCCTCGATTTCGTAATGTCCATAGGTCGTAATGCCCATCAGATACGCGCCGCGGCTTTTCACTTCGACAAGGTTGGATACCGTCTTCTCATAAAGATCATTCTGGGTCAAAACTCCGACAACCAGTATTCCGTCCTCCACCAGGCTGATCGTTCCGTGCTTGAGTTCACCCGCTGCATAGGCTTCGGAGTGAATGTAGGAGATTTCTTTCATCTTCAGGCTGCCCTCAAGACAGATCGCGTAATCGATCCCCCTGCCGATAAAGAAAATGTCCCGGGCATTCGAGAACTTGCTGGCGAACCACTGTATTCTTTCCTTATCCCCAATCAGTTTTTCCGCCTTTTCCGGAAGTGTCCGGAGCTCAGCTGTCATGGAAAGAAGCTCTTCCTCCGTCAGCCTTCCGCGAAGATACGAAAACTGCATCGCCAGAAGGTACATGGCTATCAGCTGGGCGGAATATGCCTTCGTTGTCGCAACAGCGATCTCGGGACCGGCAAGCGTATAGAAAACATGGTCCGCTTCCCGCGCAATCGAGCTTCCGACCACATTGACGACAGCGAGGGTGCGGATGCCTTTTTCCCGGGCTTCCCTTAAGGCCGCCAGAGAATCCGCCGTTTCTCCCGACTGTGAAATAACAACCACCAGTCCGTCCGGGTCGAGGATCGGATCGCGGTAGCGGAATTCCGAGGCAAGCTCCACCCGGACCGGAATACGAACCAGATCCTCAAAGATGTACTGGGCCGTCATACCGACATGCCACGCGGAGCCGCAGGCGACAATCGTAATTTCACGCAGGGAACGGATCATCTCCTCTGTCAGCCCGGCAGCGGTAAAATCAATATGGCCGTCTTCCGTAAGCGCCGAATTCATCGTGTCCCGGATGGCCTTCGGCTGCTCGTGGATTTCCTTCATCATGAAATGCTCAAACCCGCCTTTTTCCGCAGCTTCCGCATCCCAGTCAATCGTGACGGGTTCTTTCGGACTCTCGTCGCCGTTCAGGTCGTAAAAAGTGACGCCGTCCGGAGTAAGGCGTGCCATTTCCAGATTTCCGACGTAATAAACCGTACGCGTATATTTCAGAATCGCGGGCACATCGGAGGCGACATAGCTTGCCCCCTCTTCCGTCCCGATGATCATCGGGCTGTCTTTCCTGGCGACCCAGATCTCTCCGGGATAATCGCGGAACATCACGGCGAGGGCATAGGACCCGCGGACACGGACCATGGTTTTTGCCAGGGCGTCTACCGGTCCGATCCTGTATTTCTTATAATAATAGTCCACCAGCTTCACCGCCACCTCTGTGTCGGTTTCGCTGTAAAATGAATATCCGTGGCGCAGCAGTTTTTCTTTCAGCTCCACATAGTTTTCAATGATTCCGTTATGGACGCCGACGACATTCATGTCCTCGGTTCTGTGAGGATGCGCATTCTGTTCGCTCGGCTCCCCGTGCGTCGCCCACCGCGTATGCCCGATGCCGCACAGACCCGGGACTGCTTTTCCGTCATTCGTCTTTTCGGCAAGAATCCTCAGCCGTCCTTTGGCACGGACGACCACAGGGTCATTCTCCCCGTCCCTGACAGCAAGCCCTGCCGAATCATAGCCGCGGTACTCGAGCTTCGAGAGTCCTTCCAGAAGTACCGGTGCTGCCTGTCTTTTTCTATTGGTAAAGCCTACGATTCCACACATATTCTGTCCTTTCCGATGCATCCTGTACTATTGAGAATTTGCACGCGTGATAGTTTAGTATAACACAGGCGTTCCCAGGGAACAAGTTTTTTTTCACAGGAAAAAGGGAGACGTCCTTCTCCAGGAACGCCTCCCTCCCTTATGTTTTTATTCGCTTACTGCAGGATAAGCTTACTGCAGGATAAGCACCGATCCGCTGATACCGGATGGGGTCGTTACCGGCGGGAACTGCACGCCCATTGCTCTAAAACGGTTCGGGAATTCGACGGCTTCACGCTCCAGCGTCGTCGCAACCTCAATGCGGATGCTGTTCTTTCCCGGAACCAGCGCCGGTGTCAGATCATAGCGGTACGAAGGAACAATCTGGATGCCGAGACTCTGTCCGTTCACAAAAACCTCCACGCCTTCATATGCGTCCGTGATTTCAAGCACCGTCTTTCGAAGGGCTCCGTCCTTTTCTTCCGCCGTAAATTCTTTCTCATAGCGGACAAAGCCGGAGAATTCCGGTTTCTCTTCCGCGAGCTGATCGGGCAGGGAAATCTCCTTCGCATCCCTGAAATCCGGATATTCAATCGATTTGCAGATCGATCTTGTCCAGCCCTCCGAGAAATCCACGGCCTTCGCCTGCTGTAAGAAGAGATTCTCGCGTGCGATTTCTTCCTTCTTCTCATCCGGGGCGTAATCGCCGGCGACAAGGAAAATACTCTTGGACGGGTCGAGGACGACCGGGATCTTCGCGCCTTCATACACGCCGCAGATCTTATTTTCCCAGGCGTCGTACATTGTCCACGGGCCTTCTGACGGAAGCTCCACGGTTCCGCTGTAGCTTTCTGCGGCTTCATTCACGAGATAATAGAATTTCTCATCGCCCTCGTAGTGAAGGATGCGTACCCGCCTGCTTTCAGGAGAAAGAACCGCATCGAAGATTCCCGCTTCCTTCAGAACTTCCGAAAGCTTTGCCACCGGGCACACACAGAGCTTTGAGCCTTCTGCATCGGCAAGCTCCTTCACTGCGCCAAGGAGTTCGTCCTTCTTTCCGTCCTCGACAGAAGCAGACGGCAGCGCCTCGGAAAAGACCACCGGGAAGCCGGAAGAACAAAGCTTCAGAATCCCCGAAAGCACCGCCTTCGGAATGTACTCCATGTACGGGATCACAAGCACGCTGTACTCCTGTCCGTTCACTGAAAGCGTACGTCCGCACTGCGTTTCGTACTTCTCCTCCGTAAAGATATCCGCCGGGACAAAATGGTAATCAATCTGGTGATCGTAAAGTTCGATTGCGGGCTTCTGCAGATACATGCTTTCGCCGGCCCAGTCGGCTTCCGCATTATAAAGGACCGCTGCCGGAATCACTGCTTTTCCGCCGGAAATCAGTGAGGTTACGCGGTTCATATACTTCATCAGACAGCCGAAATGCCGATACTGCGGATTGTGTCCGTGTGCATAGAAATGCGGCGGGCAGTCCGGGTCCGGGAAAGCCTTGGCCGTAAATGCGTGCGGTACATAGTAGTTGATTCCCCGCACCATCAGATGGTCCGCGAGATATTTCTCGAGCTTTACACCTTCCTGCCAGCCATAATTGCCGAAAATCTCACACATCGCGCGTCCTTTTTTCAGCGGATCGATTGCCGCCATCGACGCGCCGAGCTTACCGAGCGTATAGTGCCAGAACTCGCCGTCACGCACCGCATGCATGAAGTCCATGCCGGGACCGATTTCCTCTTTCTGCGGATAAATCTGTCCGCCGATATCATCCACGCCGGACATATCCTGGCCTGCCAGTCCGCGGAAATAATGTCCGAGGCTGGAAACCGTACGCGTATGCTGATGGTCATCCTCAATCAGATGGCCGATGTACATAACGCCGTGTGCGCGGCACCAGTCACCGATCTGGAACGAAAAGCATTTCTCGACGAGCCTTGTAACGGCATCCATATAATCGCAGCGGATCCTCGCCTGCAGATCACTGTCAAAATCCTGGTTGAAAATCAGCGGCAGATATTTGGTATAGTTCTTCCCCCATTTTTCCCGCAGGCATTCGCCGACGGCATCCGACCAGGCCTGGTCCGAAAGCTCTCCTACTTTCTTTCCGAACTCATACAGATGTCCGTTTCCGATCTCCGGCTCGTCAGAGAAAAAGCCGGCGATGGTTTTGCCGAATTCCGCCTTATAATGCTCAAAGTGCGGCTCGTAAACCGCCTCGATCAGCTTATGGCAGGAATCCATATCCATCATATTGATATAGTTTCTGTGCGGTCCCTGGTTGCGTGTCAGATTCAGGAGGGCAATTTTCCACTCTCCGTCATCCGGACGGATAAATGAAACGGTCTCTTCGGAAAGAAGACTGCTTAAGTCCACAAGATCCGCTTCTGTTCCGCCCTTTTTGACCGCTACGGCGGCAATCAGGCAATCGTCGTCAAAATGCCTCATTTTGTCCGGCTGCGTCGTATACATTTCAATCTGGTTCGGCTTCCAGGCCTCCGCCTCCCGGAAGTCCTCCGGCCGGAAGGTGAGCACATTCTCGCCCTCCGGGAATTCCAGATACCGAACAGCAAGGCTCTGGCGGCAGAGCGCAGGATCCGCCTCCGCAAGAGCTCCGTTGGCATAGCCGGTCGGGAAATGGGCATCATCGAGGATCCAGACCTTCATGTCAAGCTTTTTCGCCTCGTCTATAATTGCGTCCATATCCTGCCACCACTTCGGGCCGCAGAAATCCGGATGCGGACGGCTTTCAACACAGAATGCGCCGATGTTGGCATCATGAATCACATTCACATATTTTCTCAGTGTTTCCTCGTCCTCGCCGTGCTGCCAGAAAAAGGGCAGAATGTGGTTTTCTTCCCTTCCGGAAAGTAGTTCGTTCAGAAACATGCTTTTCCTCCTTGATAAAATATATTTCATACCACTGACTGCTGTCATTATATCACAGCAGTCGAAAATATACGATTGTTTTTTACTTTTGTCCCGGTTATTCTATCAACATCGCATCCCCGAAAGACCGATTTGTAGCTGAAATCACACGGGTGTTGGATACATCTGCTGTAACAAACATCATATATTGATCACCTATCTTCATCAGTTAACATCCTGCCGATTATGCCAACCACATCCGCCACATCTTCGAATGTCAGGTCTGCGGCGTAAGGATTGTCGGCAATATAGTTTCTCCATAGATTCTTCAGAGCGTCCTCCTCGCGGATATCCGAAAGGATCTCTTCCCATTCCGCAAGAAGATCCAGAGATCCGCGCTTTCTTGCGGTATGCTCCACCGCAAGCTTCAGAACCGGGATCCGGATCCGCTCTTTATGCATATGATACAGGGCGTACAGATCATAAAAATCTCTGGCCCGTGTGGTGCCGATATTTCGGCGTATGACCGTTTCGTACTTCTCCGCCAGGATCGTTTCCAGCGTGTAGGCCATAACCGGGATCGATCGCTCTTCAAACAGCAGCGGGTATTCATACTGAATAGCTGCCGGTGTGATCTCATCCCCTGTCGTGATATCCATCTTCATTGGATTTCTGATCTTGCCGTATTCGGCTTCAAAGTACACACGGAAGTTGTTGTAGTCATCATCCTCGCGGATCGGCTCGATCCTCTTGAAGACAAATCGAATACCGTCATTTAAGATGACGGAAAAAATCTCCTGTACAATACGGGAGATCTCGTCTTCCGTCATATCGATGCCCCGAACGGTCGTATCCATGTCCATGGTGGTCCGTTCGGAAATGCCGATCATCGAAGAGATCAGAAGTCCACCCTTCAAGATGAAGTTGTTGCGGTAAGATGACGCAGCAAGCCGATCCAGGATCCGTTCAAACAGAAACATCTGAAGGACTTCCTGAGAACGCAGATTTTTATCTTTTGCAATATTGCGAATGGCGCCTTTCAGCTGTTCCGGTGTCTTCATGCAAGCACCTCCGAATACGTCCGGATCTTATCTTCTATTCCAAACTGCTTTCCGTATTTCAGTAGCTTTCTCATATTGGGATGATCCGAGAAGTATTCCTTGATTGCTCCGGAATACAGCTGCATATCCATGTCTTTCCGGGAGCGAATCAGGTCGCAGATGCAGCGCTCTTTGTCATACAGCCTCACCTTGCTCCCCATCGGCGTCACTGTTTCAGCGGCGCCGATCTCGTGCAGATCTTTTCTGACATAGTGGACTCTGAGATCCAAAAGATCCTTCCGGATCCGTGACATATTTGTTCCGGAAGGAACCGTCACATCAAAGCTGTGCGGAATACGATCCGTCATCCCCCAAAGATAGAGCGCCGTTCCATAGGAGAACAGGATAACACGGCTTCGCGCCTGGAGAATGGCATATTCGTCAATAAGAGAATCTGAAAGTGCATAATGACCATGCCCGGTACGGATCAGAAGCGCTTTGTCTACATAGCTTTTCAGGTACGCGCGGCTGATGCCGGCATTTTCGATCTGCTTGGTCGTAAATCTGCCGTCATTCGCTTCTGCTACTGTTTGTATCGTTTGCCAGATTTCAGACATAGGACTATGCACCTCCTTTCCGTTTGTGCTTAAATTCTATCACACTTAAGCACGATTGTAAATATCTCTTTTGACGCGCGGAGATTTTTACAAGTCCCCTGAAATAAGAAACCCCCGACAACTGATGCGGGGGCCCTTTTAACACCGGATACACTTATTACAAAATGCCGGGCAAGGACGGCGATGCTAACGCACGAACCGTATACACACTACGGTTTATATCAGTTTCTCCTTCCATTCCTCTTCTCTGAAGCCGGTCAGAATAATCCCATCACCGACCACCAGTGGCCGCTTCACCAGCATACCATCAGTCGCCAATAGGGCCAGCTGTTCGTCTTCACTCATTTTCGGAAGGTTTTTGGCCAATCCCAGTTCCCGGTAAGGAATACCGCTCGTATTAAAGAAACGCTTTAGCGGCAGACCGCTTGCAGCATAATACTTTCTCAGAGTTTCCTCATCGGGATGATTCGCCTTGATATCGACAGTTTCATATTCAACTCCATGATCATCCAGCCACTTCAAGGCTTTCCTGCAGGTAGTGCAGCGGCTGTAGCAATATACCTTGATCATACTCTTTCTCCTTACTCAATCAGCATCGCATCCCCGAAGGAGAAAAAGCGGTAGCGTTCCCGGACAGCCTCTCTGTACGCGTTCAGGATATGCTCACGCCCCGCAAGCGCCGATACAAGCATGACAAGCGTGGACTGCGGGAGATGGAAGTTCGTGATCAGGGCGTCGAGCACCTTGAACCGGTAGCCGGGATAGATAAAGATCTCCGTCCAGCCGGAGCACTCCTTAAGATGCCCTGTCTCATCGGCAGCGCTTTCAATCGTACGGCAGGAGGTTGTGCCGACGCAGATCACGCGGTGGCCGCTGTCCTTCGCCCGGTTGATCTTCTCTGCAGCCTCCCGGGAAATCATATAGAACTCGCTGTGCATATGGTGTTCTTCGATCGTCTGAACCTTGACGGGGCGGAAAGTTCCCAGCCCCACATGAAGCGTGACCTCGGCAATATCGATTCCCTTACTGCGGATTTTCTGCAGGAGCTCTTCCGTAAAATGCAGCCCGGCCGTCGGCGCTGCAGCGGAGCCGTCGTGCTTCGCATAGACGGTCTGGTAGCGGTTTTTGTCCTCAAGCTTGTGGGTAATATACGGCGGAAGCGGCATTTCTCCGAGCCGGTCCAGAACCTCCTCAAAAATACCTTCATAAGAGAACTCGATCAGCCGGTTTCCTTCCTCCACGATGTCGATGACCTTACCGCGAAGAGCGCCTTCCCCGAGAATAATCTCCGTGCCGATTCTGCATTTTTTCCCGGGCTTTACCAGGGTCTCCCAGACACTGTCGCTCTTTCTCTTCAGAAGCAGCACTTCAATCGCCGCGCCGGTTCCTTTGCGCACGCCTAAAAGGCGTGCCGGAATAACTCTTGAATTATTGACGACAAGACAGTCTCCTTCTTTCAGTTCGTCGATAATGTCATGAAAGATGCTGTGACGGATCGCTCCGGTTTCCTTATCGAGAATCAGCAGGCGGGAATCATCCCGCTTTTTAAGAGGATGCTGAGCAATCAGTTCCTCCGGAAGTTCATAATCAAAATCCTTTACATCCATATCTCAGATCCTTTATCAAATAGAATACACTTCATTATAACATGAACTCGAACTTTTGCAATAGGCCTAAAAAACCGCCTCCGCTGCCGGTCTGCATCCCCCCAAAATAGTTATTCACAAAATGTCCGCAGATAATGTTCCGGTCGTTTTTTCCCTGAGTTCCTGGGATTCTTTGCAGTATTCCCGCCGGGTTATTCACACTTTCCACCCTTTCCACAGCTCCGGAAGCTGGATAAGTCTGTCCGGATGCCCGAAGGTTTTCCCTGTATTTTCGCGGGTTACAGAACCCGGCTCCTCTTTCTCCACATTTTCAACACTTTCCACCGTCAGTTTTCCCCATTCCGGCGGAAAAAGACCCCCTTTTCATTTACGGATTTTATGGTATACTTTCTCAGGTACCTGTACAGAAAGCTACACAACGAAGCAGGTGCCGGGAAGGCAATTCGTCTTCTTCGAAAAGGCAGCGGGAAGGAATATCATGAAGAAGCTGAATTTAAGGACAAAAACACGCAGACAGTACATCGAAATCCCGGTAGATTTCATTGATGAATATATGCCGCAGGCACCGGAAGGTGCTTTAAAGCTGTATCTTTATCTGCTTCGCTGTGCTGCGGATACTTCGATTCTTCTTTCGCTTTCCGATATGGCGGATCTGTTTGATATGACCAATAAAGCTGTCATCCGCAGCCTCAGCTACTGGGAAGACTGCGGACTTCTGGCGCTTGAATACAGCGGCGAGGAACTGGAAGACATTACCATTCTGCCCGTAAACGAGCCGAAAGCTTCTGCCCTGCCTAAGCCGCCTCATAAGGCTGAACAGGAGCCGGCAAAGCCCTCGTCTGCGATCCTTCGTCTGCACCAGGACGGGGAGGAAAAACCGGTCCCGGAGAAAATATCCGCAATCCGGCAGGAAACCGCGCCTCTTCCGCCGGAAATCCATGCAGCAGACCTTGATAATGATGAAGAGTTTGTTGAATTTTTGAGTCTTGCGCAGTATTATATTAAAGAGCCGGTCAGTCCCGCACTCCGGGATCAGCTGGCATACTGCTACCTCTTATTCGACCGTCAGATCGATCTTACGACTTTCCTTCTGGAATACTGTATCGGCGAGGGCCACAGAAGCGGAAGATATATCCGCTCGGTTGCCGAAGGCTGGAAGAAGGAGGGACTTTCATCCCTCGGGCTTTCGGACCTGAAGCATGTGGTCGGGCAGCGTTCGCGCTCCATCACGAAGCTTCTGAAAGCATATGGCATCCGGAACCGTACATTCACGGATTCGGAGATGGAATATGTCAGCCGCTGGCTGAAAATGTTCGACGCCGATATTATCGCCGAAGCCTGCAGGCGCACAATCATCAACATCCATGAGCCTTCTCTGAAGTATACGGATGCTATTCTGTCCTCCTGGAAAGAAGAAAAAGTAAGCAGCCTGAAGGATATCCAGGCTCTGGACGAATCTCATGCGCGGAAGGAAAAATCGGAGAAAACCGCTTCCGGAAAAGGCCGTTCCAATTCTTTCCTGAATTTCACGGAACGAGATGACAGCTATGACGATCTGATCACGAAATATTACGAATCCTGAAAGGACAGTGTTTTCCATGCACCTTAGCCAAGCTGAATACAATGCCCTGATCCGGGAATACGATTCTGACCGCTTCCGTGCCCTGAGTGATGCCGATACGAGAAAGGCGCTTCTTTACGAGCGTTTTCCGTCCCTGCCCGCGCTGGACCGTAAGCTTGTGGAAAACGCGGCTGCCCGGGCCCGGGCCAAAATATCCGGGAGGGCGGAAGAACTCGACGCGCTGAACAAAGAATCTGCCCGCCTCAGGCTGGAAAAAGAGGAGTTTTACCATACGCACAATATTCCGGCCGACTACCTGGACGTCAGGTATAACTGTCCGGACTGCAGGGATACCGGTTTTATCGATGCGAGAAGGTGTCACTGCTTTACGAAAAAAATCATCCGGATCCTTTACCGGAAGAGCGGTATCGAAACCGTTCTGCAGTCTGAGAACTTCGGCACCCTGGACATGGATTACTATGACCAGGATATCCGGGTGGGTTCCAAACCGCTTTCGGTCTACATGCATGAAAAAGTTGCGTTCTGCAGACAGTTCGCCGCGGATTTCGACAGCGCCGGCGGGAGTCTGTTCTTCTACGGTCCGACAGGAACCGGAAAGACCTTTCTTACCAACTGTATTACAAAGGAACTGATCGACAGCTGCCACAGCGTACTGTATTTTTCGTGCACGGATCTGATCAACCGTTTTACTTACGGACGCTTTACAGCCGAAGGTGAGTCCTTCCAGCAGGATCTTCTCGCATGCGACCTTCTGGTCATTGACGATCTGGGAACGGAAACGGTGAATGCTTTTACCGAAACCAAAATTTTTTACTGTATCAATGAACGGCTGATCCGTTCAAAAAGCACGCTGATTTCCACGAACCTCAACATGAATCAGCTGAAAAACATTTACAGCGAGCGGATCTACTCCCGCATCGCCAGCGGGTTCACGCTGATCCGGCTCGACGGCGAGGACATCCGCATCAGGAAGAAATTCGGGCACAAATAACAAAGAGAATGAAAGCCAAAAGAATAAGGAGGAAGCAAGCAAATGGCAGATGTAAAACTGCAGACAATTCCGGAAGGCGCTTTAGGTATTGTGGCAATGAAGAATATCGAGCCGCTGGCGAAGAAGGTGGACGCCTACATTTCCGAATGGCGGCGTGAGCGGGAAGCTGCGGCCGGCGATCAGGCGATCCATTTTACCGGCTATCAGAAAGACAGCTACATCCTGAATGTACGCACTCCCCGCTTCGGTTCCGGCGAAGGAAAAGGACAGATCCTGGAGACTGTCCGCGGAGATGATATTTATATCATGATCGACGTCCTGAACCACAGCCTGACCTATTCGCTGTGCGGCATGACCAACCACATGTCCCCGGATGACCACTACCAGGACCTGAAGCGTATTATCGGCGCCATTGAGGGCAAGGCGAAACGCCTGAATGTCATTATGCCTTTCCTCTATGAAGGGCGCCAGCACCGCAGGACCACCAGAGAATCCCTGGACTGCGCCGCCATGCTGCAGGAGCTGATGAGCCTCGGCGTGGAAAATATCATTACCTTCGACGCGCATGACCCGCGCGTGCAGAACGCTATTCCGGACAAGGGCTTCGA
The DNA here is from genome assembly GCA_947168905.1 of uncultured Lachnospiraceae bacterium. GTDB lineage: Bacteria > Bacillota > Clostridia > Lachnospirales > Lachnospiraceae > UBA1267. Next base: position 17,557 of record CAMVNR010000025.1, on the reverse strand, counting down.
GAATATCGCCTGCACTTACCAGTTCATCAAGGCGCTCGGAAAAGCGGTTCCGGATCTTCCCCTGGATTCGGATCATCTGATGGTCATCAGCCCGGATGAGGGCGGCATGAACCGCGCGGTCACTTTCGCGAACTACCTCAATGTAAACGTCGGTATGTTCTACAAGCGCCGCGATTATACACGGATCGTCAACGGAAAGAATCCGATCGTCGCTCATGAATACCTTGGAAATGATCTTGACGGCAAGGATGTTCTGATTATCGACGATATGATCAGTTCCGGCGATTCGCTGATCGAAGTCGCGACCGAGCTGAAGAAGCGCCATGCAAACAACATTTACGCGGCATGCACCTTCGGCCTCTTCACCAACGGACTCGAAAAGTTCGACAAGGCTTACGCCGAAGGCCTCATCACACGCGTGTTCACAACCAACCTGACCTACCAGCGGCCGGAGCTTTTTGAGCGCGAATACTATGTCAGCGTCGACCTTTCAAAGTATGTGGCGCTTGTCATTGACAATCTGAACCACAATAATTCCTTAAGCTCGCTCCTGATCCCGACGGACCGCATCAACAACTACCTTGCGAAGCACCGGGAAGAGCAGAAAAACCGCCTGGAAAATCATTAATAAGAGGGACTGCAATGCTTAAGCTGATCTCATGGAATGTAAATGGGCTGCGCGCCTGTCTTCAGAAAGGCTTTCAGGACTTTTTTCAGGCGGCGGATGCGGACATTTTCTGCCTGCAGGAAACCAAGATGCAGCCGGGGCAGGTGAGCGTAGATGCCCCCGGGTATCATCAGTACTGGTTTTCGGCAGTCAAAAAGGGCTATTCCGGAACCGCGCTCTTCTGCAAGGAAAAGCCGCTGTCGGTCGTAAACGGCCTCGGAATCGAGGAATTCGACGCGGAAGGCCGCGTGATTACCGCCGAGTTCGGAAATTTCTACATGATCACCGTTTATACGCCGAATGCGCAGCCGGAACTGAAAAGGCTCGACTACCGCACACGCTTTGAAGGAGCGCTGAAAGCTTATATCCGGAAGCTTTGCGAAACGAAGCCCGTCATTCTCTGCGGAGATCTGAATGTCGCCCATCAGGAAATCGACCTGAAGAATCCTTCGACGAATCACGGAAATCCCGGCTTCTCGGATGAAGAGCGCGCGATGTTCTCCGATCTTCTGTCTTCCGGTATGTGCGACAGCTTCCGGTATCTCTATCCCGACAAAAAAGACGCTTACTCCTGGTGGTCCTACCGCGCAAACGCCCGCACCAACAACACAGGATGGCGCATCGACTATTTCCTGGTCAGTGAGGATCTGAAGGATAAAATCGCAGAAGCCTCGATTCTCTCCGATGTCTACGGTTCGGATCACTGCCCGGTGGAACTCGATATCGACCTATGACAATACGAAAAACGTCCCCCGGCTGCCATGGAAGGCCTCCGGGGGATTTCTTTTATGGTGCTCTCTCATTTCATATGACAGGACAGGCTGCTTTTTTGCAGGCATTTCACATATCCGTCACTCCCATGCGATATACCCGTCAATCGGCAGGTTGTACATCTCGTCGGTGCAGGACTCATAGCGGTCTCCGCTGTAATAATCGAAGAAATCGATCGGCGCTTCGTAGATCTCTCCGGTCTGGGTATCGTACACACGCTCGTAGCCCATCGTAGCATCATGCTGTTTCTGATAGATTCTGTCGTATGTCGCCTCGCGCTCTTCCCAGCCGCGGATGACGATATCCGTCATTTCCGAGCAGATCTGTCCGATCTCCCGGGCAGCTTCTCCCTGGAACGCGACTTCTTTGTTGTATTCGTTGATGAAGGTCTGCGTAAATTCGATCGAGCTGAGGACATGGTCCAGAACACCGATCCAGTTTGTCAGCTCATTCTCGGGCGCAGTCATAAAAATCGTACTGTATACATTCAGGAAGGTCACATAATACATATTGACCGGAAGGATGTTGCAGTAGAAGATTCCGTCCACCCTTTCTCCGTTCGCGTCTGTCGCCGTCCCGCGGATCATTTCGCCGCCTATTTCATCCACTCCGAAGCTGTCGATCTGGGTAAAATCGTTCAGGGTCATAAAGGTGAAATTCTCGGTATTGTTCGGATCCATCGCCTGATTGAAAACCTGGTAGAAATACTCCGTCGTCCGGGGATTCAGTACCGGCAGACCGGTGAAAATCGTATCGGGATAAGCGCTGGTGAAGAAATCATATTCTTCCTGGGTGCTCATGTACCCTTCGGTCTTCATGTTGAAATAAATACGCAGCCGGGGATTTGCGGGATCGTAAATCTGGAAAGTATAGTGAATATAATCCGAGGTCTCAAGAACGTTCACCACCCAGCCCTTCGGGATTTTCGCAGTGAAAAGTCCGTTGTCGTAATCTTCGAACTCTACCTGGGTATTCTCGGAAGGAATAATACTGAACTTGACTTCCTTCGGCGCTTCTGTTTCCGTCTCGGTTTCCGTTTCCGTCTCTGTCTCAGTTTCCGCGGATTCGGTCTCATCGGGCGTTTCGGCCGCTGTCCTTTCGGTATTGTCCGCTTCTCTTGTCGTTTTCTCCTCTGTGCTCTCTCTCGTCTCTTTTTCCGGCGGTGTCAGTGTCAGATCGTCCGCAGTGACTGCCGCTTTGCCGCAGCCTGACAGTGCCGCAGCCAGGATCAATATCGCCAGAACCAGACCCATTCCTCTTTTCGCTGTCCTTTTGTTCATTTGTTGCCTCCCTGTCGATTTCGGTTTTTGATGTCCTGTATGATTAACATCTACTATACCATAATGGTAAACATTTGAACAGCAGCGGTTGCACGATAAATAAAAAAAAATCCGCTTGAAAAACGGCCCCGCACCAATCCGTCTTTTTCGGATGCTGCGGGGCCGTCTGTATGAGCCGGTACAAGGGAAAGCTTCCTATGCCCTCTTCTGCCGGATGGCCAGAATCATGATTCGTTAATCGTTCTTGATATGTACATCCAGCTGGTTGAAGGGGATGACAATCTTGTTGGCATCGAATACCTTCTTCATCTCTTCGAGAAGTCCCAGATAGACATCCCAGTAGGTCGAAGTCTTCGTCCAGGCGCGGACGGTCACCTTTGTGCCGTTTCCGGCGCCGAAATCGGTGATGCGCGCGAACGGAGCCGGATCCTTGAGGATCAAATCGTTCTTTTCGCAGGTTTCGAGGATCAGCTTCTTCACAAGCTCCGGATCATTGCCGGCAACCGAGAAATCGAGGTCCACGCGGCGGACATCTTTCTCTGTCACGTTGACAATGTTCCCGGAAGAAAGCGCACCGTTCGGAAGGTAAACAACCCGGTTGTCCAGCGTCACGATCTTGGTATTGATGATGCGGATCTCTTCCACCGTACCGTCTACGCCCTGCGCCGAAATGAAATCACCGATCTTGAACGGCCGGGTTACGATAATGATCATACCGCCTGCGAAGTTTGCCAGAGCGCCGTTTAACGCAAGGCCTGCAGCAACACCGAGAGATGCGATCAGCGCCGAAATCGAAGAGGTCTCCACGCCAAGGTAGCCGACCAGACAGACAACGATCAGCACCTTAACCAGGATTCTCCCGATATACATCAGCGTATGTACCAGCGTCTGATCCAGTTTTCCTTTTTCAAGGAGTTTCTTCTCCAGTTTTCTCGCGACTGCATTCACAATCTTGAAGCCGACAAACAGAATTATCAGCGCGATAATAATCTTGATGCCGGTGTTCATTGCCCATTCAACGAGTTTTGTCCATACTTCTGCCATAATTTCGTTCTCCCTTCCTCATGAAGTTTTTTTGCCGGCCGCAGAATAAAGCACTCCTTATAAGCCGTTTTTCGGGTAGTCCCGAATATTTTAAGACAGGAACGAAAGCACGGGAACAGGGTTCTCCTCAGCCGCCGCCCTGCCGTAAAACCCGGTGAATCAGCCTTCCAAGGGCATCTTCTTCGGTTTTCTGCCGCAGCTCTTTTTCTCCGGGCAATACCCCGTAAGTTCGCACTTCGGCACAAAGCACTTCGAAACAATCTCCGCCCATTCTTCGGAAACCGCGGACAGGGCGTTCATGATATCATGCATCAGCTCACGGTACTCCCAGTAGGTCCTGGTGCAGAGTCTCTGATTGCTCATATCGATCAGATTGCGGACGTTCCTTTTATCGACAATCTTCGTCGTCATCCCCAGAGGCAGCACAAGCGCCGCGTCCTCTCTGGGAATATCCAGTTCCCGCTCCAGCTTTCCGGCCGCCTCGGCAATCGTCTGCATGGTCTCTTCGTAAAGCTTTCTCGCTTCTTCATTCTTCGCAATCTTCGGCGGCAGAATGTAATCGAAATGCTCGTAATTCACATAGCGCGTGCTGGCCTGAAGGCGTGTCGGAGCACCCCCGAGATGCGTATACCACTCCCGGATTACACGGGCGGAATATCCGTCCAGCACCATTTCGACATTCACAAATTCCAGAACCCTGCCATGACCGGACTCAAGGCAGTCCAGTCCGCGTTTATAATTTTTCTTCGGGTCCGCGGTATCCGAGCCCCAGCAGATCCCGGCGCGTTCGCCCATCAGCGTAATCGGTTCTTTTGTCGTTGTATCCAGAATTGTTACTTTTCCCATGAAGACCTCTTTCCGTCATCTCATCACTACAAGGCCGGCTTTTCATTTTTCAGGAGTTTCATGATTCCGTATCTTCTGAACATACGGATCAGAAGCGGAATCAGGAGGATTGCCAAAAGAAGCCCGGCCCATACGGCGATAAAGCCCTCCTCGGCAAACATCCTGACCGTATAGGTCCTCCCGATCAGATGATAAATCACCAGATTCATCACGCCCAGTACCAGGCGCCCGGAAAGCACACCGGACACCGAAGCGCCGATCGATGTGCCGAGTACTGCATAGACCGCGGCGGATACAACACCCGAAACCGCAAATACCGCCATCGGTACATAGATGGTATAGTCAAATCCTTCCAGTGAAAAATACCGCACGAGGAATGTCAGAACCGGCGGAAGCGCCCCTACGAGAAGCGCCGGGAAAAATCCGCAGAGGATGCCCGAAAGGATGGACAGAAAAAGGCCCGGACAAAACCAAACGACATACCTGGCTGCCGGCTCCGGAAGAAGGCCAAGGGCGGTTGTCACTATAATCGACGAAATCGTAATCAGAAAATGCAGTGTGCGTTTTTTTACCATAGACCTAAGTATAGCACAAAAGGCGGCGAATGTAAAAGCGAAAAATCAGGAGCCCGGTGCCTTTACCTGGAATTCTTCCTGACAAAGAAGACCGGGACTGCGGCGAGGACTGCCACAAGCGCCGCTGCAAGGAACATGGCATACGGAGGCACAAAATTCTCACCGTTCATTCCCATGGCGTCCAGTCCGATGATCAGGGAAATGACCGGTCCGATAATCATGGGAATCAGCACCGTAAAGCACATACGCACGCCCTGGAAGCGCCCTTCCGTCCCTTCCGGCAGGTAGTCCTGGAAGGAAGAGGTAAATGCGCCTGTAAGGGAGAGAATTCCGCCCATCATCAGCACGCCGCCCGCATACAGCACCGGCATCCGAAGCGCGCTGTCCATAAACTGAAGGGCCCAGAAGGAAATGATTCCGAGGATCATAATGACAAGAAGCGGATAGTAGAAATGCTTCCGGCCGAACCTGTCAAACAAAACGCCCATCACTCCTGTGAACAGCGCGGCGCCGACAATGATGACCGCCATCGGAATGACAAAACTGTCTCCGAGATTCAGCGTAACGATCAGGAAATTGATCAGGTAAGAGAAAAAGGTCTGCTGTGCGATCCCGATGATGCACGCCGCTGCCAGACAGACGTAGATCATTTTGTTTTTCTTAATCACCTCTTTCCGGAAGCCGTAGAAGGTCTCCGAGAGGTAATTCTGTCCTTCCGCCTTCCGGATCCCTTTCGCGTCTTTCAGGACAAACAGCGCCAGAATACCGGCCGCAATCGGAATGATTCCGAGAATGATAAAGAAAAGCGCATTGCTTTCATTGGCCGAATTGTACAGGCCGCCCAGGCCGATAAAGACAATCACAACGGCGATGACCGGAAGAATCGCGAGGATGGAATTCAGTTTCCCGCGGTTGGATTTGTCGGTCACATCGGCGACCCAGGCATTGAAGGCCGCGTCATTCGAGGTCGATCCGGCGAAAGTCATCAGGCAGTCAAAAACGATCAGAAGAACAGCGACAACAGCGATCATGCTCCCCTCTGCTTTCATCGGAAGGAGCGCAAACAGCATGATCGTAAAGCCCCAGAAGATATAGCCGAGCGCAATAAAGGGTTTTCGTTTCCCGGTCCTGTCAACAAGCCCGCCTGCAAAGATCGTCGTCACGGTAGCCGCTAAAGCAGACAGAATCACCATCAGTGTGGTAACGCCGTAGGAGAGGTCCGCGCGCCCGGAATTGGCAAAAATGTCCTGGGCAAACGTGGCAAAATACATATTCTCGACGATCCAGGCAATCTGTCCGATCAGCCCGAAAAAGACGGCCGAAAACCATACGCCGATGCCTAAGGGTGCGGACTTTTTTTCTTTCATTTTTCTCCTCCTTTCGCCTCTCTCATCATCCTTTTTGCTTTTCCAAGATCATATCACAAAAACATTACCGTTTCAATTATCTCGGGGTCTTTTCCGATTGAAAAACCCCCGCCGATCTGATACAATGAAAAAAACAGCAGGGAGGACGTGATTATGCTTACTGCAAAAGAAAATATGCGCGAAACCATTCTGGGCAGAAACCCGGATCGCTATGTCAACCAGTATGAAGCCCTCGCGCTTCTGCCGAATCCTTCTGCTTTCCGCGGAGACCGTCCGGTTCTCGGAGGTCCTCCCGTCGTGAATGCCTGGGGAGTTACCAATGTCTGGCCGGAAGGAACTCCCGGCGCATTTCCCGTACATACTCCCGACAAGATCGTCGTAAAGGACATCGAAAACTGGCAGGAATACGTCCATGCGCCCTCTCTTGAGGTCTCTGAGGCGGAATGGGAACAGGCCATCGCAATGTGGGAAGCCGTCGACGGAACCAAAGCCTTCAAGACCGCCATGATCGCGCCGGGCATTTTCGAGCAGACGCACCATCTGTGCGAAATGAGCAATGCGCTGGTTTACTATATCGAATATGAAGACGAGATGCACGATCTGGTCAAATATCTGACGGAATTTGAACTGAAAATGGCCGAAGGAATCTGCGCTCATCTGCATCCGGAAGCAGTCTTCCATCATGACGACTGGGGAAGCGAAACCAACTCCTTCTTCCGTCCCTCTATGTTCGAAGAATTCTTCCTGGATGCCTATAAGCAGGTTTACGGCTATTATCACGATCACGGTGTGGAGTTTATCATCCACCATTCCGATTCCTACTGTGCAAACCTTGTCCCGGACATGATCGAAATGGGCATCAATGTATGGCAGGGCTGCATGCACTCCAATAACGTTCCCGAACTCGTAAAAAAATACGGTAACAGGATCACCTTTATGGGAGAAATCGACAACAAGTTCGTGGATTTCGACGGCTGGACGACAGCGGACTGCGAAAAAGCGGCACTCGGCGCGATCGAACGCGTCGGTACGAACAAGGGCTTTATCCCCTGCATTACCCAGGGCGGACCGGGCTCCGTATACAAGGGAACCTACAAAGCGCTCTCGGATGCCATTGACCAGTATAATATCCGGACCTTCGGCCATACGCAGGAAGCCATCGACCAGGCCCGCCTCCCGATGAGGATCATGTTCTGAATACCTATTCAGAGCCAGGTACAAAAAGACGGTTCGTGCCTGCACGAATACCGGATTTTTTGAATCTGGCGAAGGTACCACATGAGAAAAACAGTACCGCAAATGCGGCAAATGCGAAGCATTTGGTTTTTCGAATGGGGTCCTGAATAGAATATAGGACTGCTTAGACAATATGAAAGGACTTTACCCGTATGAAAGAAGTATTTGTTGAAGGAAGGACCCTTCCGGAAGCTTATCATAAAGCACTGCTCGCACTTGAGGACGCCCCTGTGATCCCCTGCCCCGACTGGAACACGGAGCAGAAGGAAGTCAGTATGACCTATGTTGTCAAAGAACCCCTCGCTGAGCCGATGATCTCCCGCCTCTTTTTCGGCGATCCGAGAAGCCTGGAGCAGTACCGTCAGGAAATGCTGGAAGGCATTATGGATTTTGAAATCGAGCGCGGCAACTGGGTCTATACCTATCATCAGCGCTACGCTTCCCAGTATCCCTTCATCATTGAAGAGCTGAAGCGCAATCCCTGGTCGCGGCGCGCCGTCATGGACATCCGCTCTCCTGAGGACATGGGCTCCGAGGATCCGGCCTGCTGGCAGCACGCACAGTACTTTGTCCGCGACGGAGCACTGCACTGCAAGATTCTCTTCCGTTCCAATGACGCCTGCAAGGCTTCCTTTATGAATGCTTTCGCGCTCATCCTGCTTCAGAAGAAAATCGCCGATGCGCTTGGCCTTCCGATGGGCACCTATACCCACCGCGCCAACAGCTTCCACTGCTATGCCAGGGACTTCGGCCTTCTGGACGCCTATATTGCGAGAATTCACGAAGGGGAGGATCTGGAATATGACTATGACGGCGACTGGGACGAACTGATGGAAGAACAGCGGCCTGCCATTGCGGAAATGGTCCGCCAGCAAAAAGAAAAGGCATGAAGGTAAAAGTAACTTTTCCCGAACAGATGCTTACCGTGGAAGCCGAAGAAGGAACGACGCTTCTGTCGGCCGAAATCGCCGCGGGGCTTCATCCGGACGCTCCCTGCGGCGGCGCCGGGCGCTGTAAAAAGTGCCGGGCGGAAATACTGTCGGAAAGCGGCGGGCGGGAAAGCGTTCTGGCGTGCCGCACACTGCTTTCGCATGATCTGATCGTCTTCCCGGCACCAGAAGCTGGTCACAGGATTCTGTCGGAAGGGATGGGTGTGCCGGATAAGATCTGTCCGCCCATTAAAGAATACCGTCTCAGAGTCGATAAAGCCTCGCTGAAATCGCCTGATTCCGACTGGGAGCGGGTAAAAAAAGCCGTTTTCGAGGCCTCGGGCATCGGCATCCGGCCGGATCCCGCAGCTGCCGGAAATCTCCGTAAGGTTCTCGAAGAGCTGTCCTATTCCCCGCAGGCGGTTCTCTATAGAGATGAGCTTCTGGCTTTAAGAAAAGGCGGGCGGCTTCTCACAGCCGCAGCCGATATCGGTACGACAACGCTCGTCCTGCTCCTTGCCGATGCGAAAAGCGGTGAGATTCTCTCTGCCGTCAGCGCGCTGAATCCGCAGACAGAATACGGCGCGGATGTGATCAGCCGGGCCAATTATGCCATGCAGCATCCGGGAAATGAGCTTACAGAAGCCATCCGGTCCGCACTGGACGGGCTGCTTCAGAAAGCGCTAAAAGAAGCCTGCGCTTCACCGGAGGAGCTTTTCTCTGTGGTCATCGTAGGAAACACCTGTATGCACCACCTTTTCCTCGGCATCGATCCCGCAAGCCTTGTGCTTTCTCCCTATGTTCCCGCAATTTCAGAGCCGTTGGTGCTGAACGCTTCGGATTACGGGCTTCATCACGCAAATAAACGCGCGAAGCTCTTTGTTCTTCCCTGCATTGCGGGATTTGTCGGCGCGGATACCGCAGCTGTCATGCTCGCCTCTGATTTTGACCGGCGGGAGGAACTGACGCTTGCCATAGATATCGGCACCAACGGAGAGCTTGTCCTCGGGAACAAAGACCGGACGATCGCCTGCTCGACGGCTGCAGGGCCGGCCCTGGAAGGCGCCAAAATCACTTTCGGAATGCGCGGGGCTGCCGGTGCGATCGATCACGCGTGGATTTCGGACGGAGAACTTCATTATACGGTCATCGGCGGAGGAAAACCGCGCGGCATCTGCGGCTCCGGGCTTCTTGATCTGACGGCAGCGCTTTTACAGGCAGAGGTCCTTGACGAAACGGGACGCTTCTTTGAGCCCTCCGAGCTTCCGGAAGCCTCACGTCCGCTCGCAAAACGCCTTGACAGCATCGACAGCATGCGCTGCTTTATCATTGCCTGGGAAGAGGAAAGCGAAACGGGAGCTCTCCTCTATCTGAGTCAGAAAGATATCCGGGAGGTTCAGCTCGCGAAAGCGGCGATCGCTGCGGGCATTCGGCTGCTTCTGAAGGCTCACGGCTCCTCTTTGGAGGATGTGCATACGATCCTTCTTGCCGGAGCCTTCGGAAACTACATGTCGCCGGAAAGCGCCTGCAGGATCGGTCTTCTTCCTGCAGAACTTCTCCCGAAAATCGAGACAGCCGGAAATGCGGCAGGCTGCGGCGCGCTCCTCGCGGCGCTGAACGAAGATGGCCTGCAGCGCGCAGAAAAAATGTCAGCTGAAACCGAATTTCTGGAGCTCGGAGCGAATCCGGATTTTCAGGAATGCTTTATTGATGAACTGGATTTTCCGTAAAAAGCGGCGATTTTTCATTCTCATGACTGCACGCGTAAAAAGCCCTCTGCTGTTTTCACAGCAAAGGGCTTTTCCTTCGGTGGCTGGAACTATTCTTTTTCACATTAAGCCCGTCCGCATTTCGCGGCCCGCGAGTATTCGTAAAGGAGTTCTCTTGCGCCGGGAAGTCCGCGTACTCTGCCGCCGTAGCTGCGGTACGGATTGAAGGTCTCAATAAATTCCCGGCAGTTTCTCTCGATCTCCTCTTTCGGCGTATCCGGTGCCATGGCAGGCGGATCCGCGCCGATAATAATCCTGTCGCCATACTTTTTGGCAAGCATCTCCTTGTCATTCATCGGCTGTCCGTTCCAGAGATCGACACCGGCGTCGATCATTGCCGGAACCAGCATTTCATTTTTGCCGCAGGAATGCAGTTCAAAATAAATGCCCATCTCATGGGTCGAATCGACAATCCGCTTCAGGTAAGGAACGATCATTTCCTCCACCGTATCCAGCGACAGAAGGGGTGCGCGCTGAGAGCCCCAGTCATCATGGAAGGTGACAATCTCAATTCCGAAATAGTCCTTGAACTTTCGGATCAGACGGGGATAGAGGTCCGCCAGACGGCTGAACAGCCGGTGAACAGCCTCCTGTTCATCCTCGTCAATCATTGCGATCAGGGCTTCGTCCATATCACAGAAGGATATCAGCCGTTCAAAAAGTCCGTTTAAGATCGTTGTCCCCAGCAGGAATTCTTTTTGATCAATCAGCTTCCGGTTGATTTCGGCACTCCCGGCCCAGTTCCAGCTGTCAATATCGGGGAAGGTGATATAGCTTTCCCACTCCGTAATATCCGGAACCTTCGGCGATCCGGGACGGACCATCGATCCTCCGACTGACGGTACCCATTCCCATTCCACGCCGAACATATCCGGGCCGCCGGCAGACCGGTTCGGGTCAAAATCACTCGCGTCAAAAACAAATCCGCGGGAAATATTGTCCGGGACGACCGCGGGGGTGATGCTTAAGGTATCTGTAAAGAAGGGCATCCACAGCGGCTCCTCACCCCCAAGAAAGGCAAGAAAATTCTCCCGGGGCGTAATCGGGGTATTCAGAATCGGCACGCCCAGTCTTCCCTTGACGAACGGCGGGGCTTTGATTTCCAGCTCCTCTTTCCGGAACGGAATTCTCTCCATGGCTTTTCTCCTGTCGTAAAGGTCTGAAGGACTGATCATCCTTATTGGTTGCAGGTTTCAGACGGATGCTTCCCGGTCAGCCGACCACAAAGGATTTCGCTACGCTTGCACAGCTCGCCGCATCCGTCGTATATGCGTCTGCACCGATCTCCGCGGCAAACTCCGCAGTGATCGGAGCTCCGCCGACCATCACCTTGAAATCGGCGCGGTTCGGCATTTCGTTCAGGAGCGCGACCGTGTCTCTCATGGCGGGCATCGTCGTGGTAAGAAGCGCGGAGACGCCGACGATCTTTACCGCCGGATCCGCCGCTGCTTCCGCGAATCTCTCCTTCGGCACGTCCACACCCAGATCCTGGACTTCAAAGCCGGCGCTTTCGAGCATCAGGCAGACCAGGTTCTTGCCGATATCGTGCAGGTCACCGGCAACGGTTCCGACGACCGCTTTTCCGATGGAAATATCCTCAGCGCTTCCAAGATGCGGCTTCAGGGCTTCCACGCCCTTCTTCATCGCACGCGCCGCCACAAGCATTTCAGGCACAAAAATCTCATTCTTCTGGAATTTTTCACCGACTGCGCTCATGGCATCGATCATCCCCTTATTGAGGATTTCTACAGGGTCATTTCCTTCTGCAAGCGCTTCCTCTACAAGGCCCGGAACGAGCTTCGCTTTTCCGCGTTCGACAGCAGATGCAATTTCTTCGATTTTGGACATCAGGGATTCCTCCTTTTTATGCTAAACAGGCTGCAGACAGCGCCTTACTCTTTTGTAAGCGGTCCGATGCGTCCTTCACGGAAGGCACCGATATACTCCATACAGTAATCATCGAGTCCCATACAGGCTTCCGCCGCGTAAATTGAACCGATCAGATCCCGGTTTAAGGGATCGATAATTCCGGCATCCATTCCCGCACCGATCGCGAGCGCGGCAAAGGTCTGGTTGATCAGCGCACGGACGGGCAGGTTAAACGATATATTGCTGACGGCTCCGATAATATGCACATCCGCGTCCATCGCACGGATCCCGCGGATAGTCTCAAGGATCACCGAGATGCCGTCCTCGGAGGTACAGAGCATTTCCACCAGCGGATCAATAAACAGGCGGTTATGCGAAATGCCATGGCGGTCCGCTTCCGCGAGGATACGCTCAAACACCTTCAGGCGCTTATAAGCCGTATCGGGGATCCCGTTTTCATCCGAGCAGAGCGCGATGCATTTCCAGCGCGTATCCGCAATGACCGGAAAGATTTTCGCGATCTTATCACCCTCCATCGACACAGAATTGATCAGGCCGGGCTTATTCACAAACGGCATGGCTTTCACGATGGTATCCGGGCTCGGAGAGTCCAGACAGATCGGCAGGTCCGACGCGTCCTGAACCAGTCCAAGCATCCACTTCAGCGTCTCAACCTCTTCGCTCTCCGGAACGGAAGCACATACGTCAAGGTAGTCTGCGCCCGCCTTCTCCTGCTTCACCGCCAGGGACCGGATGCGCTTCTCGTTTCGCTCGGCAATTGCCTTCCCGATCGAGGGGATTGAGCCGTTCAGTTTTTCACCGATGATAATCATGTGTTTTCTCCTTCCTTATCCCAAAAGACAGCATCCGACATATGCAATCGTATTCTGCCCGTGATAATAAGGGATCTGATTGTCCTTACAGACATCGCTCACCACCATACCATAGGCTTCCATTGAAGAAAACGCCTTGTCCGGGAATCTGCAGGGCTCAGGATAGCTGCACTTTTCGCAGACCCTGCAGCCGCCCGCGCCAAGAAGAAGCGCTTTCGGGCAGATCTGCCTTAGCTTGTCGGCAAAAGCGGCAACACGTTCTTTATGTGTGCTTCCGGCTTCCATCATGCTTTCATAGTCAAGAGAGTCCTCGAGCTGTCCGACGGTCTGGAAAAGAACCCCTTCGGAATACCTTGCGACGACTTCCCGGCAGTGTTCCAGATCGCCGCAGGCAGGCGGACAGGTCCAGTTGCGGCCGTAGGCATTGCATTTTCCTTCGGCACACATGGCCCGCACTTCCTCCCTGAGGACAATGGTTTTCGGGTCGAGCGCTCCGGCTTCTTCGAAGCCGGTCTCTTTGGCAAGCTGTATGATCTGTTCGGTTAATGTCACCCGTCTTCCCTCTCTGTCTTTCTCTTTTTCATGTCATAAGGCGAAACCGTTCCTGTCTTTCTTTTCAGCGGGTCAGGTTCTTTAAGCTGCGGATGAATTCCGGATCGGTACCGCAGCAGCCGCCAAGATACGCGATACGCCCCGTCTCAAGCGCCAAAGCCGCCTCCCGCGAAAACTCTTCCGCAGTGATCTGATACGAAGCCTTCCCGTCCTCTCCGATCACCGGCATCCCGGCATTCGGCTTAAAGAACAGCGGAAGCTCCGTCTTTTCGGCAAATTCACGGATCACCGGAAGCGCAAGGTCCGGTCCGAGCGAACAGTTCATTCCGACGGCAGCAGGCTCCATGGGCTCGACTTCTTCCAGCATATCTTCCACACGGACCCCGAAAAGCGTACGGCCCGAAGCTTCAAAGCTCATCGAGCAGAAGACCGGAAGCCCGCTTTTCTTCGCGGCGCGAAGAGCGCCAAGAAGCATCTCCAGCTGCATGAAAGTTTCCAGGAAGATGCAGTCAGCACCGGCTTTCGCGCCGGCCTGAACAATCTCGTCAAAGATTTCCTCGGTCTCGTCTTCCTCCAGATCGCCGTAAGGCTCCGTGAGTACCGGAAGCGGACCGATGTCAAGCGCCACCCGGACGCCGGTTCCCTGAAGAGCGGCTTTCGCAGCGCATACTGCCGCCGTCACGACCTCTGTGACGGAAGCGGAAGACTCTCTCTCAACCGTCAGGCGGTTCGCCCCGAAGGTGTTCGCGCAGATGATCTCGCTGCCCGCCGCCGCGTATTCCCGGCAGACCTTTTCCACAAGCTCCGGATGGGTCAGGTTATACGTCCAGACAGAAGCCTTCGCGATTCCATTTTTCTCCGCCTCCTGCCAAAGAAGCGTTCCCTGGGCGCCGTCCAGTATAGTAATATGATCGCTCATCGTGCTGTCCTTTCTCCTTTTGATAAGCAAACGGATTTTATTCCGCCGTCACTTCAGTCTCCCACATTTCCTTCAGCGCGGCATACTGATTTTTATAGCTCAGCATTCCGAGATAATTGCCGCATCCGGGATAGATTTCGCGAACCGCCCGAAGCGTCGCGAAAGGATCATAGGGATAATCCTCCGGAATCTCCCGTTCCATAATATCCGAAAGCAGGGAAAGCTTCGAAGACATCCAGACTTCAGTCACGACCGGAAGTCCGGGATGCTCTCTTAGAAGCCGGTCAATCTGATCGTCCCTTCCGAGGACCGGCTGCGTGATGACATAACTCGCGCCGGCCGCAAGCTTTCTCTGAAGCTTCTCAAACTCACTTTCGGGCGGCTCGTAATTATTGAAGGCCGCACCGATGATAAACTCCGGATAGTGTTTCCGGATATATCGGATCAGCTCCACCGAGGTCGCAACCGGGGCCTCCGCCGCTTCCAGTTCCTCCGGCAGAAGCTTGTGCATTTTATCCGAGCCGTCGCCGGTAATACAAAGGACGTTCCGGAGTCCCAGACGGCGCATGTCGGCAAGGCTCCTGTCCAGCTCCTCTTTCCGGTGGAAGGTATTCAGATGAATGAGGATGTGATCCGGCCGAATGGTCAGGCCCAGTTCATCAATCAGCTCCGTCCCCTGGAAGGACAGGTGCCCCATGGCGTTGTCCGTGATGGAAACGATAAAACCGTCGTTTACAAAGCTTTCATAGCGTCTCTTAAACGCCGCGAGATCCTTTGAAAATTTCTGGGAGGCATGCTTCGGAGGCGTAAGATCGATATTGCAGATCTGGGACTGATGTGAAATCCAGGAAGGAAGCAGGGGCTTTTCTGCCTCTTTTTCTTCCTTCCCTGCGTTTTTCATCGCCCGGATTTCCCGGATCATCACCGGCAGCACTTCGAAAAGGTCCCCGACAATACCGTAGTCCGCCACCGAGAAAATCGGTGCGTTAGGATCCGTATTGATTGCAACGACCGTGTCGGAGCCCGCGATACCGGCCGTATGCTGGATCGCTCCGGAAATCCCGCAGGCAATATACAGTCTGGGGCCGACGGTTTTGCCGGTCTGTCCGACCTGGTGGGCGTGCGGAATCCATCCCGAATCCACCGCGGGACGGGAAGCGCCGACTTCTCCCCCGAGGGCATCGGCAAGTTCGCGGATCAGTTCAAAGCCTGCCGGTCCGCCGACACCGCGTCCGCCGGCGACAATCACCTCCGCCGACTCCAGATCGACCTTTCCTCCGCCGATTTCCTGAATCACTTCAACCACGCGGGTACGGATCTCCTCCGCAGGAATATGCACGTCCTCCCGGATAATCTTCGCATGTCCGGGAGCGGGCGCGGACTTCTTAAATACGCCCGGCCGGACCGTACCCATCTGCGGACGGTGATCGGGGCACTGGATCTGCGCCATCAGATTTCCTCCGAAGGTGGGACGGGTCCAGAGTACATTTCCGGTTTCCTCGTCCGCATCCAGCCCCGTACAGTCTGCCGTCAGTCCGGTCTTCAGGCGGCAGGAAACCCGCGGAGCAAAATCGCGTCCGTTCGGAGTCGCGCCGATCAGGAGACTTAAGGGACCGTATTTTTCGACAAGCTTTGTCAGTGCACCTGCATAGGCGTCGGTGGAAAAGCGCTGATACTCCGGGCTGTCCGCCACAATCACGATGTCCGCCCCATGCTCCGAGGCTTCCCGCACCGCTTCTTCCGTATGGGCGCCGATCACAACCGCCGCGAGGCTTCCGCCCAGCTTATCCGCGAGCTCCCGGCCGGGTGTGAGCAGTTCGATACCGACATTTTTCGCGCTTCCGTCCGGCTCCGTTTCAATAAAAACCCAGACATCCTTCGTCTTCGGCGTCATCCTTCACCTCCGATCCCCCGTCCGGCAAGCTCAGCAAACAGCTGCCGCACCGAGTCCTCCGTACTTTCCCCCGCAAGCATTCTGCATTCTTTTTTCCTGACGGGCACAAAGGTTTTCTTCACCCGTGTCGGAGAGCCCGAAAGGCCGATCGCGCTCCGGTCGATCCCTGGGAAGGCGTCTTCCCCGAGCAGAATCACTTCCGCTTTTTCGGCTTCCAGCTTCCGGCGGATCGTCGGGAAACGGACTTCCCAGACCGGTTTGGTAAAGGTGACGACACAGGGCATCCGGACCGCCATAATCTCATAGCCGGTCTCTGTTTCCCTGCGCACCCGAAGCTCGCTGCCTTCGGGCATCGCCTCGAGCCCGTAAGTCACCTGCGGATACTGAAGATGTTCGGCAATTTCCGGACCGACCTGAGCCGTATCTCCGTCAATTGCCTGTTTTCCGCAGAAGACGGCATCGAATGCGCCTTCTCTTTCTTCAATTGTCCGGATCGCCTCTGACAGAATATAACTGGTCGCCAGCGTATCGGAACCGCCGAAAATCCTTCCGGAGACCAGATACGCGCGATCTGCCGCGATGGACAGGCATTCTCGTAATGCGGCGGAGGCCTGTTCCGGTCCCATGCTCACAACGACAATCTCTGTGTCCGGGAACCGGTCCCGGATGCGCGCCGCCGCTTCAAGCGCATAACCGTCAAAGGGATTCAGAATGCTCGGAACCCCTGCCCGGATCAGCGAATTTGTTACCGGATCGATGCGGATCTCGGCTGTATCAGGAACCTGTTTGACGCAGACCAGTATTCTCAATCGCGCTACCTCCTCTTTTATATGTCCGCTGCAGCCGCTTAGCAGCTTGTTCAAAATGCTCAGAAGCGTAATATCTCTTTTTTTGATCATAGCATAAAAAAGCCGATGATTCAACAATTCATCGGCTTTTTATTGATATTTATAAAATGTAAAAGTAAATTCCACTCTTTCCGCGATAAGTAGATTTTACTTTTGCA
>CAMVNR010000024.1 GCA_947168905.1 uncultured Lachnospiraceae bacterium | reverse complement strand
CAATGTCTCTGGGTGGTGTCTGCCCGCTAAAATCCTACAGTAAGTTTACGCGATCATACGGATGGCAAAGTCTTGACATTTCGCGCTCTTTGGGGTATACTGACAAAACAGTTTGAAAAGGCTTTGATGGTGCAGAGTAAGGATCTGTTTTCACTTTAGAGAGGAGACGTCGGCGGCTGGAAGCGGCTCCGTGTTCAGACAGAAATCCCGAATTTCACACCGGAGCTTCGGAGCTGAAGGCTTCCTGACATCTATTGGACTGCAGGTCCGAAAAGACGAAGCTGCGTAGGTTTCGGCGTGAATGTCTTACGTCAGTGACTAATGAAGTGCCGGAGGGCTTTTAAAAGTCCGTTTTTTCCGGAAAACAGGGTGGTACCGCGGATATGATTTCGTCCCTGAGACTTAAAAAAGTCTTGGGGACTTTTTTGTGACGACACAAGGAGGAGTTAGCAATGGCAGAGAACATGAGCCTTGACGAGAGGCTTCAGGCGATCCGGCAGCAGGTGGAAGAAACGCTGCAGAAGATCGGGGATTCGAAAAGCGTCTATGAGTACCGGAAGTCGGTTTTCGACGGAAAAATCGGACTCATCGGCGCCCTGATGCGTGAGATGGGGAAGATTCCGAAGGAAGAAAAGGCGGAATTCGGCAAGCGCGTCAATGAGATCAAGAACTGGGCACAGGAGGAGTTTGAAAAGAGGAATACCGTCCTCAAGGAGCTTGAACTTGAGAAGCGTTATGAGTCCGAGAAGATTGACATAACGATGCCCGCCAAAATGCGGCCGCACGGCAATCTGCACCCGGTCACCGAAGTTACCAACCAGCTGATCGATATTTTCGCGGGGCTCGGCTTCGATATTTACGAGGGTACCGAGATCGAGAAGGATTACTATAATTTTACAGCGCTCAATACGCCTGCCGATCATCCGGCGCGCGACATGCAGGACACCTTCTATCTCTCGCCCGAATTCCTCTTAAGGACCCAGACCTCCGCCGGACAGATCCATGTCATGGAAGAAAAGAAGCCTCCGATCAAGATTATTTCTCCGGGCAAGGTTTTCCGTTCGGATGACGACGCGACGCACTCTCCGATGTTCACCCAGATGGAAGGGCTTGTGGTCGATAAGGGCATCACGCTCGGAGACCTGAAGGGCATGCTGGATGAGATCGTGAAGAAAATGTTCGGCGACGGCACGACGACGCGTCTTCGTCCCTCGTATTTCCCCTTCACTGAGCCTTCGGTCGAAGTGGATGTCAGCTGCTTCCAGTGCGGCGGCTCGGGATGCTCTCTGTGCAAGGGCACGGGCTGGATCGAAATCCTCGGCGCGGGCGTTGTGAACAACAAGGTCCTCGAGGGCTGCGGCATTGATACGAACGAATACAGCGGCTTCGCTTTCGGCGTAGGCCTGGAGCGCATCGCAATGCTCAAGTACGGCTACAACAACATTAAACTGCTGTTTGAATCGGATCTGAGAGTGCTTTCCCAGATTGATGATTAAGCTTTTTTCGCGCGCGTATTTTTTCTCACGCGGGATAATTTCTCGTGCGCGTGCCGGACATTACTTAGAACAAAAGGAGCAAAGTAGATTAATATGTTAGTACCTCTCAGCTGGTTAAAAGAATATGTTGATATCAATGTAAGCCCCGAGGTCCTCGAGGAGAAGCTTTTCTCCTGCGGCTTCGAGGTGGAAGAGCGCTATCAGGTCGGAAAGGATATTTCGGGCGTGGTTGTCGGCCTCGTGGAATCCTGCGAGCCGATCGAAGGCACCCATCTGTCTCTTTGCCGGGTGAATGCCGGGACATACGGCAGCTTCCAGGTCTGCTGCGGCGCTGATAATGTGTGCGCGGGCGGTAAGTTCCCGCTTGCGCTTGTGGGAGCGAAAGTGTACGCCACGGCAAAGGATCATGTGACGGTCGAGGGCATCATGGAGATTAAGGCAGGAAAGCTCCGGGGCTATGATTCCTTTGGAATGCTCTGCTCGGGCACGGAGCTCGGCCTTACGGAAGACCTGTATCCGGGCGCCGGCTACAACGGCCTTCTCGTGCTTCCCGAAGACGCGGAGCCGGGTGCGGATGTGAAAGAGATTACCGGCCTTGACGACTGGATTTACGATGTGTCGATTACAGCGAACCGTCCGGATGCGATGAGTATTTTCGGAATCGCGCGGGAAGTCTCGGCAGTCCTCGGGACAAAGCTCCTGCCGCCGGATCTTTCCTATACGGAGACGGAAGAGGAAAAGGCGGGCTTCTCGGTCCGCGTTTCGGCGCCGGAGCTCTGCCCGAGATATATTGCGCATTATGTAACGGATGTGGAGATTAAGGAATCCCCCGCCTGGATGAGAAGGAGACTGGCGCTTGTCGGCATTAACGCCATCAGCAACATGGTTGATATCACCAACTATGTTCTGAAGGAACTCGGCCAGCCGATGCACGCTTTCGACGATGCATTCCTCGAAGGCAACGAGATCGTTGTCCGCAGGGCAGAAGAGGGCGAACCGATCGTGACACTCGATGAGAAGGAATTCAGGCTGAACAGGGAGAACCTCGTGATCTGCGACGGAAACCGTCCGGTCGCACTTGCGGGCATCATGGGCGGCCTGAACTCCGAGATCCGCGATACGACGAAGGCGGTGATGTTCGAAGCCGCGAAATTCGCGAGAGACAATGTCCGGAAGAGCTCGAGAGCCCTCGGACAGGCGTCGGACTCGAGCGCCGTATTCAGCAAGGGCGTGAATGAATATACGACGGTCATGGCCATGAAGCGTGCGCTGCACCTGGTGGAGGAGCTTCAGTGCGGCCGTGTCTCGAAGACGCATATTGACGCGAATACCGGAAACTCCATCGAGCGCCGGACACTTACGGTCTCCGTAAAGCGTGTGAACGGCGTGCTTGGAATCACGGTTCCGGATACGGAGATCATCGACATCATGAAGCGTCTGGATTTCGAGCCTGCGCTTGACGGCGACCAGCTGACGATTCAGATCCCGGCTTACCGCGAGGATATGGAGAGCTATCAGGATGTGGCGGAGGAAGTGATCCGCATGTACGGCTACGAACATGTGGCGCCGACCTTTATGCCGACCGCGAAGGTTACCTCCGGCGGCAGAAATATCCGTCAGAAGGCCATCCTCAAGATGAAGCGCGCGCTTGCCGCGGCGGGTGTCTATGAAGCGATTCACTATTCCTTCTTCTCGCCGGCGGACCTTGACCTCCTGCGTCTTTCTGAGGATGCGAAGGAGCGCCATGCGATCCGTCTCATCAATCCGATTAACGAAGACCTGTCGCTGATGCGTACAACGCTGATTCCGCAGATGCTTTATGCGATTCAGCGCAACCAGAAGCGCGGAACGATCGAGGGAAGACTTTTTGAGATCGGAAAAGTGTTTATTCCGGGAGAACTGCCGCTTGTCGACTATCCGCAGGAAAAAGATACGCTGTGCATCGGCATTTTCGGGGCGGATGAGGATTTCTATACGCTTAAAGGGCTTGCGGACACGGCGGCGGCTTCCCTGAATGCGCGCTTTAAATACGTGCCTGCGAAGAGAACAAGCCTGCATCCCTACCGGACGGCCGCGATTCTGCTGGACGGAGAGGAGATCGGCGTACTCGGCGAAGTCCGCTATGAGATCATGGACAGCCTGGATCTGAGGACGCCTGCTTACATTTTAGAGCTTGACATGACGGCACTTTCGAAATATTATAACAGTGTGAAGAAGTACAGCCCGCTTCCGAAATTCGACGTTGAGAAGCGCGATTTCGCCTTTGTCACGGAACGCACCATCACCTGCGAAACGGTCGAGGAGGCGATCTACGAAGCCTGCCCGTACGTGACGGACGTGCAGCTTTTCGATGTTTACCAGGGAGCGCCGCTTCTGCCGTCAAAGAAGAGCATGGCATACAGCGTAGTGTTCACTCCGCGGGATCACGCGTTCACGGAGGAAGAGCTTGCCGGATTCACGAAGGACATCTTAAGCGGACTGAATGTGAAGTACGGAATCGTGCTTCGGTCGTAAAATATTATCATCCGAGAAAGAAGGAACTTTATGAACAATGATATCTATGCCGAGTGGCTGATCAAGCGTAAGAACCCCTGGTACCTGGTGCCGTATTATCTTCTGGTCGGTGTGCTCGTGCTGGTCGTGATCGCAATTACGGTCCGCAATTCCTGGGGAATCGTGGGTCTCGCGGCATTAATCGTCGGCGTGATGTTCACCTACCGTTATCTGGCGGTGGAATATGAGTATGTCTTCGTGACAAGCGAGCTTTCGATCGACGCGATTTACTCCCAGCAGATTAGAAAGACGAAAAAACGCATCGAGATGAACGACGTGGAGTCTGTCGAGCCGACCAATGAAGAGGCGCTGAAGATGCGAAGAGAAGACAAGAATATCGTCTTTGAGGACTATACATCGAGGGAGAAAGGTGTTCCTTCCTATACGATCACCTTTACTGAGAAAGGTGCGACCCACATCCTCACTTTCGAGCCGAATGACAAGCTGTTAAAGGCCATGTGGAGATGCTCGCCGAGCAAGGTCAAACTGCCGAGATCATAAATGCAGAAACTGCTAAGATCATAAATGCAGAACTTCAGGGCTCCGGAGACTTCGAGAAGGATCCGGAGCCCGGCTTTTGGGCAGGGCCGACAGTGAACGGGGCGCGGATTTGTGTGTTATGAACAAAACACGAAAATAGAATAAAAAATAATTTAGTAAAACTATTCACAAACCCGTAAAAGCGTGTTATACTATACCCAGATTATTATGACAGCCACAGAGGTGATCTAATGAGCATGATGAAAAAAGAAATGATAGCGATGCTCCTGGCCGGCGGTCAGGGAAGTCGTCTTGGAGTGCTGACGGCGCATATGGCGAAACCGGCAGTCTCCTTTGGCGGGAAATACCGTATCATCGATTTCCCGCTCAGCAACTGCATTAATTCCGGTGTAGATACGGTCGGCGTTATGACGCAGTACCAGCCGCTCAGGCTGAATACCCATATCGGTATCGGCATTGCATGGGACCTTGACCGCAACCGCGGCGGCGTGACAATCCTTTCGCCGTATGAGCGCCAGTCCAACACCGACTGGTATACCGGCACTGCAAATGCGATCTATCAGAATATCGGCTATATCGACGGATTCGATCCCGAGTATGTCCTGATTCTGGGCGGTGATCACATTTACAAGATGGATTACGAGCTGATGCTCAATTTCCACAAAGCAAACCATGCGGATATCACCATGGCGGCGATGCCGGTTCCGATTGAGGAGGCTTCCCGCTTCGGCGTGCTGATTACCGATCCTTCGAACGGCCGGATCCTGGAGTTTGAAGAGAAGCCCGCACATCCGAGATCGAATCTTGCGTCCATGGGTATCTACATCTTCAACTGGAAGGTCCTGAGGGAAGCGCTCATCGCGAATAAGGACGTTCCTTCCCTGGACTTCGGCAAGCATGTCATTCCGTACTGCCACGAAAAAGGCGACCGGGTATTCTGCTATGAGTACAACAGCTACTGGAAGGATGTCGGCACGCTTTCCTCTTACTGGGAAGCCAATATGGAGCTGATCGATCTCGTTCCGGTGTTCAATCTGTATGAAGAATACTGGCAGATCTACACGAACGGCTCTTCCATGGCGCCGCAGTACATCGCCAAAGATGCTCATGTGGACCGCTGCATTATCGGTGAAGGCTGCGAGATCTACGGCACGGTGACGAATTCGGTCATCGGATCCGAGGTAATCATCGAAGAAGGCGCTGTTGTAAATAATTCGATCATCATGGACAATACGGTGATCAAGGCAGGCGCCCGGGTAGAGAAGGCCATCATCGCAGAGGACTGTGTGATCGGCAGAAACTGCGTCCTTGGCGACGGCGAATACCGCGAGAGCACCTACAACAAGAAGGTTTATAATTCGGATCTTGTCACGATCGGAGAGAAGACCGTCGTTCCGGACAATGTATCGATCGGCAAGAATACCGCGCTTCTGGGCGTAACGACACCGGAAGATTATCCGAACGGACGCCTTGAGTCCGGCGACGCGATTATAAAGGCAGGTGAAGTGGAATGAAGGCGATCGGAATCATTTTAGCAGGCGGCAACAGTAAGAGGATGAAGGAACTGACCTATAAGCGTGCGGTTCCCGCAATGCCGATGGCAGGCACCTACCGCGCCATTGACTTTGTCCTTACCAATATGGCCAATTCCCATGTGCAGAAGGTGGCTGTACTGACTCAGTATAATGCCCGTTCCTTAAACGAGCACTTAAGCTCCAGCAAATGGTGGGATTTCGGCCGCAAGCAGGGCGGGCTTTTCGTCTATCACCCGACAATTACGCCGGTGAATACCGACTGGTACCGGGGCACGATCGACGCGATCTATCAGAATATCCATTATCTGAAGGAAAGCCATGAACCCTATGTCGTCATCGCGAACGGCGACGGTATCTACAAGCTCAATTTCAACAAGGTGCTGGACTACCATATCCAGAAGCGCGCGGATATCACCATGGTAACGACGACGCTTCGGGACTGGGAGGACTCCTCCCGCTTCGGCCAGGTTATTCTCGATGAGGACGGCAAAGTGATCGGATTCGAAGAGAAGCCCATGGTGGAAGCTACAAGAGAAGTCAACTGCGGCATCTACATTATCCGCAGAAGACTCCTGATCGAGCTGATTGAGAGCTGCGTGGCGGAGGACCGTTACGACTTTGTCCGGGATATCATCATCCGCTACCGCAATTTAAAGAGCATCTATGCTTATCATCTGGATGCTTACTGGTCGAATATTTCGTCCGTGACCTCCTATTTCAAGACGAATATGGACTTCCTGAACGCCGATGTACGTCAGGCGTTCTTCAAGGACGACGACCGCACACTGACGAAGGTCAATGACTTCCCGCCGGCGAAGTACAATCCGGGCTCTCATGTCAGAAACAGCCTGGTGGCTTCGGGTTCGATCCTCAACGGCACCGTGGAAGATTCTGTGATCTTCAAAAAATCATTTATCGGAAGCAACTGCGTGATCCGCAATTCCATCATCTTAAATGATGTGTATATCGGGGACAATACGGTCATAGAGAACTGTATCGTGGAAAGCCACAATACGATCTATGCCAACAGCAGTTACATCGGCGATCCGGGCAATATCCGTATTGTTCAGGAAAGCAATAAGCGTTACATTATCTGAGACCGGAAGGAATTAAGCCCGTAAAGGAATTGTATTTTCCGCCTCCGGCCGGTGCGGGGAACGCCGCCGGAGGTGTATTGGCTCTGTAATGAAGACGCGAAAAATGGGGACAATAAAGTAAAGGAGAAAAAGCAACATGAACATTACCGACGTCAGAGTTCGTCTGGTGGACAAAGAAGGCAAAATGAAGGCGGTGGTTTCCGTCACGATCGACGATGAATTCGTCGTCCATGACATCAAGGTGATCGAAGGAGAAAACGGACTTTTCATCGCCATGCCTTCCAGAAAGTCGGCTGATGGTCAGTACCGCGATATCGCGCATCCGATCAACAGCGAAACCAGAGGAGCGATGCAGGAGCTCATCCTTGAACGGTATGAGCAGGCTGTGGCAGAGGGATTTCCGACGGAGGATTGACAGCCGGGGGTGCAGACCACCACAAAATTGAGTATGATAAGCTAAGAAGGAGCACGGGATGCGGACTTGACCGCATCCCGTGTTTCGTGTTATAATTCCGCGGTAGATCAGAAAAAAGATGCACGGCGGACCGCAGCTTATTTCTTATCGGTCCGGAAAGAGGATTTTATGGAACGTAATCAGTATTCCGACAACACGAGCCGCGATCAGTACAGACACAGACTCAGCGCCGAGGAGCGCGCCAGGAGGCGCCGGAGGAGGAGAAGGCTTCAGATTCTTAAGCTTGTGCTCGTTGTGCTCGCAGCGCTTCTTGTCGTGGGCGGAGCAGCTTTTCTTGTCGTGAAGCTTGTGGAGAGAAGCAGGGAAGACAAACGCGAAACCATTCCGGTTGTCAGTACGACAAGCCCGGAGGAAATGACTGAGGCGCCGACGACGACCGCAGCCGTGGAGGAAGGCCTGCACACGGATGTGTACAACACTGCGAAGCGGATGGCCATGATGTACGATTATGACGGCGCGGTCTCCTATATTTCGGAGATGGTGCCGGAATACGAAAGCGATCCGGGGCTCCTGTCTCTTGTGCAGAACTGCAATGCGGAGAAGCTTCTTCTGGTCAAGTGGAAGGACAATACACAGATTACGCACATCTTCTTCCACTCGCTCATTGCGGACAAGAGCATTGCTTTTAATTCCTCCAAGACCACGGAATACAATACGGTCATGACGACGATTCCGGAATTCAACGCGATCATGGAGAATATGTACGCGCGTGGATTTGTCCTTGTGCATCTGTCCGATATCTGTAAAATGGAGACGCTTGCCGACGGCTCGCAGCAGATGACGATGCAGCCGATCTACCTGCCGGAGGGGAAGACGCCTTTCGTGCTGTCGGTGGACGATCTTTCGTATTACGAGTATATGAAGGAGACCGGCGGCTTCGCAAATCGGCTGGTCGTGAATGAGGAGGGAAAGGTCGTCTGTGAAATGGATGTGACGGAGGAGGACGGCTCTGTCAGCCATGTGCGGGGGAACTTTGATGTCGTACCGCTTCTGGACGCTTTCGTGGAGGAGCATCCGGACTTTTCCTATCACGGCGCGAAAGGAACGATCGCGCTGACGGGCTACAACGGTATTCTCGGATACCGCACCTCGGAGATTTCCTATGGTTCCAAGGATCCGAACAAAGTGGATCTGACAATTTACGAGCGCTGGCCAGAGACCTATGAGTACCTCAATCCGAATATCGAGGCGGACAGGGAAACGGCGAAGACGGTCGTTGAAGCCATGAAGGCAAACGGCTGGAAATTCGCGAGCCACACCTGGGGCCATATGGATATGGGCAAGGTAAGGGATGAAAACGGCGAGCCTGTGGAACGCTTCTACCGGGATACGGACTGGTGGGAAGCGGAGGTGAAGCCGCTTCTCGGGGACGTGGATATCATCATTTTCGCTTTCGGCGCGGATATCGGCTCCTGGAGAGGGTATACCGACGACAACAAAATGTACCTGTACCTGAAAGAAAAGGGCTTCAACTATTTCTGCAATGTCGATTCCTCCCAGCACGCCTGGGTGCAGTACAGCGCGAGTGCCGGCGGCACGGGATATTTCAGGCAGGGCAGGAGAAACCTGGACGGACAGCTGATATACAAAGCAATTATGCATCCGGAGGCGGACATCCTGTCGGATCTTTTCGATCCGCTGGAGGTGTTTGACCGCGACCGGCCGCTGCCGGTTCCGGGCGTGCAGATTCCCGAAGGCGTGGACCCGTCGACACTGCCGGCTTCGGGAGAATAATGAGGATATTGATACAAAAATGGTTATTATCGCAGGACTTGGAAATCCTGACAGGAAATATGTGAATACCCGGCACAACGCCGGGTTTATGGCGCTGGATGCGCTTGCCGAAAAGTATGGGATCACGGTCGGAACAAAGAAGTTCCGGGCGCTTGTCGGAAAAGGCGTCATCGAAGGCATTCCGGTGCTTCTCATGAAGCCGCAGACCTATATGAATCTCTCCGGCGAAAGCATCCGCGCGGCGGCAGAGTTTTATCATGTCGAACCGGAAGACATCATTGTATTCTGCGACGACGTCAGTTTTGACCCGGGCGTATTAAGGATCCGCAAAAGCGGCTCCGCGGGCGGCCACAACGGCCTGAAGAATATCATCCTGGAGCTGGCATCACAGGATTTTAAGAGGATCCGGATCGGCGTCGGAAAACAGCCGGAGCACATGGATCTTGTCGCTTTTGTGCTTTCGCAGTTTTCCGCGGAAGATCTCGAAACCATGAAGGAAGCAGCGAAAAGGGCAGCGGATGCGGCATCCGTCATGATGACGCTCGGT
Organism: uncultured Lachnospiraceae bacterium; assembly: GCA_947168905.1. Taxonomy (GTDB): domain Bacteria; phylum Bacillota; class Clostridia; order Lachnospirales; family Lachnospiraceae; genus UBA1267. The sequence continues at coordinate 20,272 of CAMVNR010000024.1, read as the reverse complement.
GCGGATGAAGCGATGAACCGCTATAACGGCAAACGTCCGTAACTTAGGAACCGGACAGGGAGAAAATGTCAAAATGAATGTGCTTGACGGGCCGCTTCAAAGGCTGGCCTCCTTTACGGAGGCCGAGCGGCTTCTGATGCGCGCTGAAGGCCCGGTCGTCCTCTCGGGAACGACCGAGTCCCAGCGCGCGCATATCTTCGCAAGGGCGGGCAGGATGAGTGCCCGTCTTGTTGTCACGCATTCGGACAGCGAGGCTGTGAGTCTTGCCGAGGATCTTTCGGCCTTCTCCGAAAATGTATTCATCTTCCCCGAAAAAGACCTGCTCTTCTATCAGGCGGATATCCGTTCGAACGAACTCGTGCAGAAAAGAATGCGCGCGCTGAAAGCGATCCGTGAAGGCGGCGAATATATCATTGTCACTACCTTTGCGGCCATGATGAACCAGCTGCCGCCGTTTGAGGAATTCGAGGGCAGCGTGCTGGAGCTTTCGGAAGGAATGGAGTCCGACGAGAACGCGGTCGCAAAGAAGCTGGTTTCGCTCGGATACGAACGCGTGGCGCGTGTAGAAGCGCCGGGCGAGTTTTCCGTACACGGCGGCATTCTGGATGTATTTGATATTACGGAGGAACGCCCTTTCCGCATTGAATACTGGGATACGGAGATTGATACGATCCGGGTCTTCAATCCGGAGACCCAGATCTCCGAAGGGAGGACAGAAAAAATTTCCCTGTTCCCCGTAACCGAGCTCTTCCCGGGAGAGGAAAGCCTGAAGAATGCCGAAAAAGCGATTCGGGCAGATTATGAAAGACTGAAGGAAAGCTTTGTGAAAGCCGGGAATTATGAGGCGGCGGCTTCGCTTCAGTCCATGTTCCGCGAGATTGAGGACGGACTCTCGGACCGGTATTTTAAGGGCCGGCTCACGGGACTTCTTGCGTATTTTTACGAAAAACCGGATACGCTGATGGAATATCTTCCGAAGGACGCGCTTCTGTGCCTTCTGGAGCCTGCGAGGCTGAAGGAACAGGGCGAGGGGACGGAAGCGGAATTCTCCGAAAGCCTGAAGATGCGCCTGGAAAACGGGATGGCGCTCCCGGGCGAAGGGAAGATCCTGCGCGGGACTGCGGAGACCTTCGCCGGACTCGACGGCGGCAGGACGCTGGCGCTCACAGGCTTTGACAGCCGTCCGCCGATGCTGCATATCCGGGAGAGCCTTCTTGTCGACGTGCAGCCGGTCGTCACTTATCAGGGAAATTTCGAAGGACTGATTGCGGACCTGAAGGACAGCCTTTCCCGCGGCTTTGCGGTCGTGCTGCTTTCACCGTCAAGAACGCGCGGCTCGAGAATGGCGGAGGAATTGCGGGAGTACGGAATCCGGGCGTATTATGAGGAAAATCCGGAAGAGGAGCCAAAGCCCGGGACGCTTCTTGTGACCTTCGGGCAGCTTCACAGGGGCTTTTCCTATCCCCAGCTGAAATTTACGGTGCTCACGGAAGGCGATATCTTAGGCTCCGGAAAGAAGAAAAAACGCCGGCCGAAATTCGAGGGCGGACAGAAGATCCGGAATTTCTCAGAGCTTTCCGCCGGGGATTATGTGGTTCACGAAAACTACGGCATCGGGATCTACCGCGGGATTGTCAACCTTACGACGGATGATATTGCGCGGGACTATATGCAGATTTCTTACGGAAAGTCGGGGACGCTGTATATTCCCGTCACCAACCTGGATGTCGTGCAGAAATACGCGTCTTCGGACGCGAAGCCGCCGAAGCTGAACCGGCTGGACAGTCCGGACTGGAAGAAAACCCGTTCGCGCGTGAGCGCGGCGGTCACAGAAGTGGCGGAGGAGCTGGTCGAGCTTTACGCGCTTCGGCAGAACGGCGAAGGCTTCCGCTACAGTCCCGATACGGTCTGGCAGACAGAGTTCGAGGAAATGTTTCCCTACGAGGAGACGGAGGACCAGCTGCAGGCCGTCGAAGCCGTCAAGGCAGATATGGAATCCGGAAAGATCATGGATCGGCTCCTCTGCGGAGATGTCGGCTTCGGGAAGACGGAGGTGGCGCTTCGGGCCGCGTTCAAGGCCGTGCAGGATTCGAAGCAGGTCGCGTATCTCGTGCCGACGACGATCCTCGCGCAGCAGCATTACAATACCTTTGTCCAGCGCCTGCATGACTTCCCGGTGCGGGTCGAACTGTTGTCGCGATTCCGGACGGAGGAGCAGCAGAAGGAAGCGGTGAAGGCGATCCGGCGCGGAGAAGCGGACATCGTGATCGGTACGCACCGGATCTTAAGCAAGGACGTCAGCTTCAAGGATCTGGGGCTTCTCATTATCGACGAGGAGCAGCGCTTCGGTGTAAAGCATAAGGAGCAGATCAAACAGTTAAAGAAAAGCGTGGACGTACTGACCCTTTCCGCAACACCCATTCCGCGGACCCTGCATATGAGCATGATCGGCGTACGGGACATGAGCGTGATCTCGGAGCCGCCGACCGATCGTCTGGCCATCCAGACCTATGTCATGGAATACGCGGAAGAGCTGGTGCGGGAAGCGATCAAAAGGGAGCTTTCGCGCGGCGGACAGGTCTATTACGTTTACAACCGCGTGCAGGACATCCAGGATGTGGCGGCGAAGATCCAGAGTCTTGTTCCGGAGGCGGAGATTTCCTACGCGCACGGAAAGATGTCGGAGCGGGAGCTTGAGAAGAGGATGCTTGCCTTCATCGAAGGCGAGATCGACGTCCTGGTCTCGACGACGATTATTGAGACCGGGCTCGACATCCCGAACGTCAATACCATCATCATTCATGACGCAGAGCGCTACGGACTCTCGCAGCTGTACCAGCTTCGGGGGCGCGTGGGGCGCTCAAACCGTCAGGCCTACGCCTTTATCATGTACCGCAGGAACCGGGTGATGACCGAGGAGGCCCAGAAGCGGCTCGAGGCGATCCGCCAGTTTACGGAGCTCGGATCCGGCATTAAGATCGCGATGCAGGATCTGGAGATCCGCGGCGCGGGCGCCGTGCTCGGGAACGCGCAGTCCGGACATATGGCCGAGGTCGGCTACGATCTTTACTGCAAGATGCTCTCGCAGGCGGTGAAAACGGCGCGCGGGCTGAAGCAGGACACGACGGATTTCGACACGCTTCTCGATATCAGGGAGGACGCGTACATTCCGTCTTCCTATATCGGAAACGAGAGCCTGAAGCTGGAAATCTACAAGCGCATTTCGCTGATCCAGACCGCCGAGGACCGGGAGGACCTGGAGGATGAACTGACCGACCGCTTCGGGGACCCGCCGCTTCCGGTACAGAAGCTTTTAAGGATCAGCGAGCTGAAGAACCTCGCGCGTTCGGTTTATATTTCCGAGGTGAAGGGCAATGAGATGGAGCTGACCTTCCGCTTTGTGCCCTACGCAAATGTCCGCACCGAGAATATACCGGTGCTCATCGCGAACATGAAGGGAGCCATGCGCTTCCTGCCCGGCGAGACGCCGGGACTTCAGTGGCACCGGCTGAATCTGGCGGGAGGCGGCAGGGAAAGCGTACTGGATGTACTTAATTCTGTGCTTTCTGAGATAAAAGAGTTGCTTATTTGAACGAAATGTGATAGAATTCATTGGTTAGTGTTTAGATATTGGGAGAACGGGCAGTTTTCCCGAAAAGAGGAGGATATTATGAAACAGCTGTTAACCAGAATGACCGCGTTTGCTGCCGCAGTAATGATTTCGGCGGCCTGTCTTGCAGGCTGCGGCTCGGCAATCGGAAAATCCGATTACGATAAAACCGCGGTGGTTCTGGATGGTGAGAAATACTCGTTCGCAGAAGCAAAACTTTACATCTATGCTTCCCAGTACATGATTGAACAAAGCTCTGAATACGTCATTGCCTACATGTACGGGGATTATGAGAAGTTCTGGGAGGAAGAGAACAACGGCTCGACGTATTATCAGATGAATTATATCGAAGGCCTGAACAAGCTTTTCCAGACCAAGCGCCTCCTGAAAAAAGCGGCTGCGGACGGAATCACCCTGACAGCGGATGAACTTGCGAAGGTTGACGCCGCGCTGCTTTCCTTCAAGGAAGAACGCGCGTCCGTTGTGGAAGCGGCGGAATGCTCTGACGAGCTTTTAAAGCAGTTCCTGACGGAGAATGCGCTGGCAAACAAGACCTATCTTGCGATGGTGGCTGACGTTGATACCAGCTTTGATGCCGAGACTTTCCGCAGAAAGAATGAAGAAGGCGTTTATGTGACGGCAAAGACCGAGAAGCCTGCCGCGGAAACAGAAGAGGCATCCGCTGAGGCCGAAGAAGGCACGGAAGCGGAAGAAACCGCTGCCGAGCCCTATACGGAAGAAGAGCAGAAGGCCGCAAGAGAAGCCGCAGCAAAAGACATCCTCGCAAGACTCGAGGCCGGAGAAGCGGTAACCGACATTGTTTCTTCGTACTCCGACAGCGAGACCGTCAATGTATTCTCGACCGGCGCGCTGACCATTGCACCCGAGGACGCAGCGGAAGAAGGCGCTGAACTCACCGGCTACAGACAGCTTGCATGGACGCTTTCCACCGGCGAAACGGGAACGATCGACGTGGTATCCTCATCGACATCCCAGACAGTCACAAGCTACATGATCCGCTGCATCAACGACGACGATCCGGACCTTCGAAAGTCCGCGGAAGACTCGGAGCTTGCGACGAGAAAGTCGACACTTTTTGCCGACCGTTATAAAGAGCTCTGTGATCTTTACAGCAAATACCATGTATATGATGACGTTATCGCCACAACCAAGAAAGTCATTCCGCTCTATCACAGCGAGATGATGAATCAGGTTCAGGGCACGCAGGCCGCTGAATAATACTCTGATAAACGTTACTAAAAAAGGCGTACGAAGAGAGAGTTCTTAGCGTACGCCTTTCCTGTCAATGATTAATTCCGAAAAGAGACTGAGGTGCTTATGTACAAGAAAGTTCCGACAGACCAGAAATTTGTTGAGAGAGAAAAAGAGGTTCTGGCGTTCTGGAAAGAGCACGATATTTTCAGAAAAAGTGAAAAAGAACGTGAAGGCTGCCCGGTGTATACCTTCTATGACGGGCCGCCGACTGCGAACGGAAAGCCGCATATCGGCCATGTGGAGACCCGTGCGATCAAGGATATGATTCCCCGCTACCGCACGATGAAGGGGTATTATGTGCCGAGAAAGGCCGGCTGGGATACCCACGGATTGCCGGTGGAACTTGAAGTCGAGAAAATGCTCGGCTTAAACGGCAAAGACCAGATCGAAGCCTACGGCATGGAGCCCTTCATTGAGAAGTGCAAGGAATCCGTCTGGAAATATAAGGAAATGTGGGAGGATTTCTCCGGAACGGTCGGCTTCTGGGCGGACATGGACAATCCTTATGTTACTTACCACGACGAGTATATCGAATCCGAATGGTGGGCATTAAAGGAAATCTGGAACAAGGGCCTTCTCTACAAGGGCTTTAAGATTGTTCCCTACTGCCCGCGGTGCGGGACGCCGCTGTCGACAGCGGAAGTTTCCCAGGGCTACAAGACCGTCAAGGAGCGCTCTGCGATCGCCCGCTTTAGGGTAAAGGGACAGGAGAATACCTACTTCCTCGTCTGGACAACGACTCCCTGGACGCTGCCCTCAAACGTCGCGCTCTGCGTGAACCCGGACGAAAAATACGTCAAGGTCCGCGTTGAGGACGAAGCATGCTGCTACATCATGGCGGAAGCGCTTGTGGAATCCGTAATCCTCGGAAGAAACAAGGATGCAAACCCGGAAGTCATTGAAAGCTATACCGGCAAAGACCTTGAGTACATGGAGTACGAGCCGCTGTTCTCCTTCACGGGGGACTATGTCTCGACGCTTCCGGAAAAAGGCTTCTATGTTACCTGCGACAATTACGTCACGATGACCGACGGTACAGGCATTGTTCACATCGCGCCGGCTTTCGGTGAGGACGATGCGAACGTCGGCCGGAAATACGGCCTGCCGTTTGTACAGTTCGTCGACGGCAAGGGCGAGATGACAAAGGAAACCCCCTATGCCGGTCTCTTTGTCAAGAAGGCGGACCCGGTCATCCTTCAGGATCTTCAGGATGCGGGACTTCTGTTTACCGCTCCGAAGTTTGAACACGAATACCCGCACTGCTGGAGATGCGATACCCCGCTGATCTACTATGCGCGCGATTCCTGGTACATCCGTGAGACGGCGGTCAGGGACGACCTGATCAAAAACAACAACACGGTCGGCTGGACGCCGGAATCTATCGGCAAGGGCCGCTTCGGCAACTGGCTGGAGAACATTCAGGACTGGGCGATCTCGAGAAACCGCTACTGGGGCACGCCCCTGAACATCTGGGAATGCGAATGCGGCCACAGAGAATGTGTCGGCTCCCGCGAAGAACTCTTCGAGAAGAGCGGCGACGAGAAGGCGAAGACCGTCGAGTTCCATCGTCCGTACATTGACGAGATTCTTCTCGACTGCCCGAAATGCGGCGGGAAGATGAAGCGCGTTCCGGAAGTGATCGACTGCTGGTTTGACTCCGGCGCGATGCCCTTTGCTCAGCATCACTACCCCTTTGAAAACAAGGAGCTTTTCGAGCAGCAGTACCCGGCGCAGTTTATCTCGGAGGCGGTTGACCAGACAAGAGGCTGGTTCCACTCGCTGATGGCGGAAGGCACGATTCTGTTTAACCGTTCTCCTTATGAGAATGTCGTCGTTTTGGGACTCGTGACGGATGAGAACGGACAGAAGATGAGTAAGTCCAAAGGAAACGCCGTGGATCCTTTCGAGGCGCTTGCTGCCTACGGCGGCGACGCGATCCGCTGGTATTTCTATACCGGCTCCGCTCCGTGGCTTCCGAAGCGCTTCTCGAAGGACGCCGTGATCGAGGGCCGTTCCAAGTTTATGGGAACGCTCTGGAACACCTATGCTTTCTACGCTTTGTATGCGGAGATCGACCAGTTCAACCCCTTCGACTACATGAAGGACGGAAAGTGGACACCGTCGAACCTGCCGGTGATGGACCGCTGGATTCTCTCGAAGCTGAATACGCTGATTAAGACAGTGGATACGGACCTCGATACCTATAAGATTTTCGAGGCCTCCCGCGCCCTGCAGGAATTCACCGACGATCTCTCGAACTGGTATGTCAGAAGATCGCGCGACCGCTTCTGGCAGAAGGGAATGCCGGAGGATAAGGTGAACGCCTATATGACGCTCTTTACCTGTCTTCGGGATCTGTCGCTTCTGTCCGCGCCGATGATTCCCTTCATGACGGAGGAAATCTACCAGAATATCGTACGCGGAGTGGATCCTTCGGCCAGGGAGAGCATTCATCTGTGCTTCTATCCGGAGGCGGATGAGAGCATGATCGATCCCGAGCTTGAGAAGTACATGGATCTCGTGCTGAAGCTTGTCGTGATGGGCCGCGCCGCGAGAAACGCCGCGAACCTCAAGAACCGGCAGCCGCTCGCGAAAATGTTTGTCAAGGCACCGTATGATCTGTCGGAATTCTACCGTGAGATCATCCGCGAGGAACTGAATATCAAGGCAGTGGAATTTACCGAAGATGTGCGTGCGTTCACAACCTACATCTTCAAACCGCAGCTTCGTACCGTCGGCCCGAAGTACGGGAAGATGCTCGGAAAGATCCGCCAGGCGCTTTCCGAAATCGACGGAAATGCTGCGATGGACGAACTGAAGGAAAAAGGGCACTTAAGCTTTGAATTTGACGGTAATCCGGTCGAACTTGCGGAGGAAGACCTCCTGATCGAGATGACCCAGAAACCCGGCTATGTGACCGAAAACAACGGCGAAGAGACCGTAGTGCTGGATGCGAATCTGACAGAAGAGCTCGTGCGCGAGGGATTTGTGCGCGAACTGATCTCCAAGATTCAGACGATGCGTAAGGAAGCGGATTTCAATGTTACCGACCGGATCCGGATCTCCTATGAGGGGACTGCGCTGATCGGAAAGATATTTGCTGAAAACGCCGAAGATATTATGGCGGATACGCTCGGGCTGGAAGTCGTACCGGGAGCCACTGGCTATGTGAAACAGTGGAATATCAACGGTGAAGACTGCACACTCGGCGTGGAAGTGATCGCCTGAAAACGAAAATCAAATTTGCAACGGCAGGTGGAGTACCATCAGGCTGCCGACCAGAATCCCTGATTAAAGAAAGGAATTTATGAGCAGCAGAGAGTTCAACAAAGAAGAGTTCAAAAAAGAGGTTCAGGAAAACGCCAAAATCCTGTTCCGGAAAGATATTGACGAAGTAAGCAATGCGCAGATGTTTCAGGCTGTCGCCCTGACTGTCAAGGACCAGATCATCGATGACTGGATCCAGACCCATAAGGCATATGAAAAACAGGACGTGAAAATCCTCTACTATATGTCCATGGAGTTCCTGATGGGCCGGGCGCTCGGCAACATGCTGATTTCGATCTGCGAACAGGATGCCGTGAGGGAAGCGCTCTCGGAGCTTGGCTTTGATCTGAATGCGATCGAAGACCAGGAGCCGGATCCGGCACTCGGAAACGGAGGCCTCGGACGGCTTGCCGCCTGTTTCCTGGATTCCCTCGCAACGCTCGGATACGGCGCGTACGGCTGCGGTATCCGTTACAAATACGGAATGTTCGCGCAGAAAATCCAGGACGGATACCAGCGCGAGGTTCCGGACAACTGGCTGAAGAACGGAAATCCCTTCGAAATCCGCCGGCCGGAATACGCCTGCGAGGTCAAGTTCGGCGGAAGGATGTCCTATACCGTAGACGAGAAGGGACGCGAGCACTTTGATCTGGTGGACTATAATTCGGTCCTGGCCGTTCCCTACGACATGCCGATTGTCGGCTATAAGTCCGGCATCGTCAACACCTTAAGAATCTGGGATGCCGAGCCGATCAACACCTTCAACCTGGACTCCTTTGACCGCGGCGACTATGCCAAGGCCATCGAGCAGGAAAACCTTGCGAAGAATATTGTCGAGGTTCTCTACCCCAATGACAATCATTATGCGGGCAAGGAACTGCGCTTAAAACAGCAGTATTTCTTCATCTCGGCCTCTCTTCAGACCGCGATCAGGAAGTACAAGGAGACGCACGACGGAACGCTGGAAGGTTTCCAGGACAAGGTCGTCTTCCAGATGAATGATACGCACCCCTCGATGACGGTTGCGGAGCTGATGCGCCTTCTGATGGACGTCGAGGATTACGAATGGGACGATGCGTGGGAAATCGTGACGCACTGCTGTGCCTATACGAACCACACGATCATGTCCGAAGCATTGGAGAAATGGCCGATCGACCTCTTCGAGCGCCTGCTTCCCCGTGTGTACGCGATCATTGAGGAGATCAACCGCCGCTTTGTGACGATGCTCCGCCTGAAATATCCGAACGATGAGTCCAAGGTCGACCGTATGGCGATCCTGCACTCCGGACAGGTGCGCATGGCATATCTCGCAATTGTCGGCTCGTTCTCCGTCAACGGCGTTGCGGAACTGCATACCGAAATCCTGAAAAAGAGAGAACTGAGGGACTTCTACGAGCTCTGGCCGGAGAAATTCCACAATTTCACCAACGGAATTACGCAGCGGCGCTTCCTCGGCCACGGCAATCCGCTGCTGGCGGAATGGGTCACGAAGAGAATCGGAGACGGCTGGTATACGAACCTGAACGAAATGGAGAAGCTCGAAGCCTTCCTCGACGACGAACTGGCCCGGGACGAGTTCATGAACATCAAGTTCCGCAATAAGCTGCGTCTCGCGGACTATATCCGGGAGCACAACCATATTGATGTGAACCCCTTCTCGATTTTTGACGTACAGGTAAAGCGTCTGCATGAATACAAGCGCCAGCTGATGAATATTCTGCACATTATGTATCTGTACAACAGGATCAAGTGCGATCCGGCCTTCGCGGAAAGCTACTATCCGCACACCTACATCTTCGGCGCCAAGGCTGCGGCCGGCTATACGCGCGCGAAGCTGACGATCAAGCTGATCAACTCGGTCGCAGACGTCATTAACAATGACGCGTCGATCGGCGGCAGGATCAAGGTCGTATTTATCGAGGACTATAAGGTCTCGAATGCGGAGCTGATCTTCGCGGCGGCGGATATTTCCGAGCAGATTTCGACGGCCTCGCGTGAAGCTTCCGGAACCTCCAACATGAAGTTCATGCTGAACGGCGCGCCGACGCTGGGAACGATGGACGGCGCGAACGTGGAGATTATCGAGAAGGTCGGCGAAGAAAATGCCTTCGTATTCGGCATGAGTTCGGATGAAGTCATCCGGCTCGAGCGCGAAGGCGGCTACCGTCCGCAGGAGTATATTGAGAATAACGCTGAGCTGAGAGACGTACTGGTGCAGCTGATCAACGGAACCTATTCGCCGGAGAATCCGGAGCTGTTCCGTGAACTGTACAACAGCCTGCTCGGTTCCTACGGAAGCGGAGCGGACGTTTACTTTATCCTGAAGGACTTCATGTCCTATCATGAAGCCTGCATGCGTGCAAACGATGCCTATAAGGATCAGGCGAAATGGTCCAGAATGGCGCTTCTTCAGACCTGCCGCTGCGGAAAGTTCTCCTCTGACAGGACGATCCAGCAGTACGTGGACGAAATCTGGCACCTTGACCGGATTCAGCGCTGAGGCATTTAGAAATGGCAAAAAAGAAGGAACCCTGGCGCGTGATGTTTTCGGTCGGGGCTGATAAAAAGGCAGCGGTCGATGCTGTCATCGTGATCGATGTGAATTATGAGGGAAAAAGCGTACTGCTTTTTCCCTATTCATCGGCGGAAGACGCGCTGAAGGGAAAAGGCAGACAGGCGCAGAACCGTGCATTTCTGACTTACGAAGGAGTACGCGCGGTTGTCGATGAGCTTGGCGGTGTGGAAATCTACGGGAGATATCTTTCCGGAAGCGAAACCGTCGCATATATCCGTTCCTGCAGGGAAAAGCTGCAGGGAGAGGAACTTGTTTCGCGGATCAAAAATCTTGTCAGCACGATCGGACACAAGGCCAGAGCCGTGGATCTGGAGGTGCTGGCAGGCGCCGCAAAGCGCTCTTTGAAGTATGTCTCCCATGATCTTAGCGCATTCCGGATGATTGCCCTGATGGGCGAAGTCAATGATATCATGGGCTACCGGATGAGCTGGGGGGACCTGTAAGAAAGATGAAAGCCCGGGAGTACGAATGGGAACGGAAGAAAAGAACCCCGTGAAAGGGACAGAGTTCTCACAGAACAAGAGCGGGAAAAAGGCCGGGAAGCGCGACCACGCTGCACGGCGTGTGAAAGCGCGCGAAAAATCAAAGGAACGTATGAAAAAAACCTCGGAGGAAGCTGCGGGATTTGCCGCGCTTAACGAGGTTTTTTCTGCTGAGTCCGAAGGAAGAGCGCCGGAAGGAGCCGGCCCGGAAACCGTGGGTCCGGAAGGAGCCGGTTCGGAAACCGAAGTTTCCCCTGTCCTTCCTATAGGAGTAAAGGAGACTGAGCATTCCGCCGCGGGAAAAACCGGAGATGGTGACCATATGGCTGCTCCGGAGAATACTTCGGTCCCGGAGGATACTGCAGCCCCGGAGGATACGGCAGTTCCTGACAACACAGCGGCCGCAAAAAAAGCGGCAGCCGGATCGTCCCTGACAAGTCCTGAGGAAACGCCGGAAGCAGAAGACAGTGCTTCCGATTCCGTCCCGGAGGTGGATGAAACGGATCCTGTCATTTCACGCAGGCCGAAGAAGAAAAAATGGGTCCGCGCTCTTGTGATTACGGGCATTGTGCTCACCGCGCTGATCGTTACGGGGCTCCTTGCGGCCTTCGGCGTCTTCAACTATTTCTACGGAAAGTCCAACTATATCGCGGAAGGAGAGACCTATATCCCGACCGCGGCTTCCACGGAATCGACGGAGGCGGAGGAAATCCGGGAAGGCGTCAACTACTCGATTGTGGGCACCACAGAATCCACGACGGAAACGACGACTGAGCCCGGGGAAACGGAGCCGTCGATTGACCGGACCGGCGTGTATAACGTCCTCCTGGTGGGAATCGACATCGGATCCGGAAACGGAAATTCGGACTCGATGATCCTGTGCTCCATCAACTACGATCTGCATAAAATTTTCCTGACGACGCTGATGCGGGATACCGAGGTGGAGATCCCGGAATACGGTCCGAGGAAGCTGAACAGCGCCTGCGCGATCGGCGGGCCGACGCTCCTTGTCGATACGCTGGAAGGATACTTCGGCTTTGAAATCGACAATTTCGCGATGATCGATTTCGAGGGAATGAAGGCAGTGATCAACGCCCTTGGCGGCGTGGACCTGCAGATTACCGTGCAGGAAGCGGCTTTCATGCTGATCGAAATGGATCAGGACCAGGTGCTGCATCTGGACGGGCGCCTTGCCCTTCGCCATGCGCGGGACCGCAGTTCCGGCGGATCGGATTTCGGACGCACACAGCGCCAGCGGAACGTCCTGATGGCAATCGTGAAAAAGGCCAGACGGGGCGATATCGGCGATATTGTGGAAGCGGCAAAGGCGATCCTTCCGTACATCACTCATGACATGTCCCGTCTGGATCTCGCGGAAATCCTGCGCGAGCTGCCGGTGCTCATCAAGTGGGAATTTGTACAGCAGCGGATTCCTTATGACGGCCTGTTTACCTACGCGAACGAGAATCTGGTTCTCGACGTTCCCGCGACGATGGAACGCTGGCATGCAGTCGTTTACGACGGGGAAACCTTTGAGGATACGATTCTGGAAACGACGGAGGAAGCTTCGGGAGAGGAAACCGAGCCTTCCGGCGAGGCGATAGAAGACGGGGAGAAAGAGTCCGGCACATCCGAAGAAGACGAGAGTGGCGGGGAAGAGCCGGATCTCATCCCGGACGACCTTCTGAAGCTTCCGGACGGCGTCTATAAGGTCAGCTATCATTCGGAGCAGTATCTGAATCCGGTTCCCGAGGATTTTAATTACAACAACTTGATCACGATTACCGCCTGGAAGGACGTTAAAACCATGGAGGAGCTTGAAGAGCTTCTCGCCTTTGAAGCGACCGGAGAGGGCGTCACGGGACGCCAGCTGGCGATTTACGGCAGCGATTACTACATCGGATTCGGACGCACAGGCCGCTTCTGGAAGCTGGAAAAATGGGATGGAGCATTATCGGAGGCGGAAAGCGCCGAAGAGTAACGCGAAAAACTTCTTAGCTTTAAGGAGGGGAAAAATGGAACAGTTTCAGAGAACAGAAGTAGAGGGGCTCTCCCTCTCCAGAATGATTATCGGAACAAACTGGATCGGCGGCTGGTCGCACCGCTCGGCTGCGGCGGATAAAATGATCAGGGAGCGTCATGCGGATCCTAAGACCATCCAGCCGATGCTCGAAACCTTTATGGAATACGGCGTGGACACGATTATGGCGCCCTTCGGCGGAATACCGCAGCTGGTGCGCGCGGTGAAGGAAACCGAAGACAAGCTCGGCCGCGGAATCATTATGGTGGACACACCCCAGATCAACGTGGACGACAATGCCGAGGCCAGGAAAGAAGCTGAAAAAGTCTTTAAGAACAGCGCTGCAATCGGCGCTAAGATCTGCCTGATTCATCACTATTCGGCAGAGCAGCTCGTCAACAAAAATCTGCATCAGATTGTCCGCCTGCCGGATTACCTTGCGATGATCCGGGAGAACGGCATGATCCCGGGGCTTTCGGCGCATATGCCGGAGCTGATCGTCTACAGCGACGAGAACGGGTATGATGTGCAGACCTATATCCAGATCTACAACTGTATGGGCTTTATGATGCAGGTCGAGATCGAGACGGTGAACCAGATCATCCACGACGCGAAAAAGCCGGTTATGACCATCAAGCCCATGGCGGCCGGCCGCACGACGCCCTTTGTCGGACTGAATTTCTCCTGGGCGACGATCCGCGACTGCGATATGGTGACGGTCGGCTGTTATAACGAAAATGAGGTGAGAGAGGACATCGAGATCTCCCTTGCAGCACTTTCCCGTCGCCGCGCAAACATTGAAAAACGGTCGAGCCCCGTTGGAAATCAGGACGCATTTGGTAAAAATATCTGACAATTTCGGAGCAGAATCGCCTTTTTTTGCTCGCTGATTCTGCACTTTGTTTATTATATACAAATTCAAAACGGAAAGTTTGTATATTCAGAATATAGCATTTTTTTGACGAAGAGAGTATTATATAGCTATAACAAAGTTAAGCCGTTAGAGACGGACTTACAAAATCAGGAGGATTTATCATTATGGCAGGGTTATCGTTAAGAAACATCACCAAGGTATACTCCAACGGCTTCGTTGCCGTTAAGGACTTCAACCTTGAGATCGAAGACAAGGAATTTATTATTTTCGTCGGTCCTTCAGGCTGCGGAAAATCTACGACTCTTCGTATGATCGCAGGTCTTGAGGAAATCAGCGGCGGCGAATGCTACATCGGCGACAAGCTCGTCAACGATGTTGAGCCGAAGGACAGAGATATCGCGATGGTTTTCCAGAACTACGCTCTGTATCCGCATATGTCCGTGTATGACAACATGGCATTCGGCCTGAAGCTTCGTAAAGTTCCGAAGGCAGAGATTGACAAGGCTGTCCATGAAGCAGCGAAGATCCTTGACATTGAGCATCTTCTTGACCGTAAGCCGAAGGCTCTTTCAGGCGGTCAGAGACAGCGTGTTGCTATGGGACGTGCTATCGTTCGTCAGCCCAAGGTATTCCTGATGGACGAGCCGCTTTCCAACCTGGATGCTAAGCTTCGTGTTCAGATGAGAATTGAGATCAGTAAGCTGCATCAGCGTCTTGGAACCACGATCATCTACGTTACCCATGACCAGACAGAAGCTATGACGCTCGGTACCCGTATCGTCGTTCTGAAGGACGGTATCATCCAGCAGGTTGATTCCCCGAACGTACTGTACTCCAAGCCCGGCAACAAGTTCGTTGCAGGATTCATCGGCTCTCCGCAGATGAACCTCATCGACTGCCCGGTTGAAGAAGCCGGCGATTCCGTAGCATTCGTTCTGCCGGATGGCGAGAAGATCAAGATCCCGGCTGACAAGGGCCAGATCCTGAAAGACGGCGGTTATGTCGGCAAGGAAGTCTGCTTCGGCTTCCGTCCCGAAGACCTGTCCGAAGTTCCGGCAGGAACCGGCAACACGATCAATTCTACTGTTCGTGTTTACGAGCTTCTTGGTGCTGAAGTATTCCTGTACTTCGACCTCGGCGATGTCAATATGACTGCCCGTGTTGATCCGGCTACGACCGCAAGACCCGGCTCCGAAGTTTCTCTTACCATCAACATGGATCACATCCATGCATTTGATAAGGATACGGAGATTGCCCTGTTCTGATCAACTGTATAAATTGTTCTGATGAAATGAGAGGAATGTGTGAAAAATCACACATTCCTCTTTTCTTTTTCAGAAAAATAGGTTATGATGTAGCTATGTGGCAAAAGCGTCAGACAATCAGAATTGCCGAGAAAAAGAAACGGAGAGATTAATGATGGTATCGAATCAGATGATCAGGGATACACTTCAGAAAATCCGGGAAATATCCGGCGTTGAGTTCCATGCCTTTACGATGGACGGGATGCTGATTACACCGCTGAGTGTACGGAAAAATGACGATGTAAAAAATGTTTTGAAATTTTTGAACGACCGGGACGTGCAGGAGTTTGACGACAGATATTATTTCAGGGTTAATGACGGAAACCGTCTCGAATATATCCTGTCCTGCCCGGTCTCGCGCGAGACGCTGGTACTCGGCCAGATGGCCGTGATGCAGCTCGAGGCGCAGATCAGCGCGCACCAGGAGCGCTTTGACAAGGACAACTTCATTAAGAACCTTTTGATGGACAACCTGCTTCTCGTGGATATTTACAACCGTGCCAAGAAGCTGCACATTGAGACGCACTGCAAACGGGTCGCCTTCCTGATCGAGACGAGAAAGAAGGACGATACGACGGCGCTCGAAACGATCCGTTCGATGTTCTCCGAGAATGAGAATGATTTTATTACGACCATTGATGAAAGCAATATCATTCTGGTGAAGGAGCTGCTTCCGTCGGACGACGAGGAAAGCCTGATGGAGATCGCGAACGAGATGGCGGACCACCTGAATACCGAGGCAATGAGCCAGGTCAGGATCGCTTTCGGAAATGTGGTCGGCGAAATCCGTAAGGTGTCCAACTCTTACAAAGAAGCGCAGATCGCACTGAGCGTCGGCAAGATTTTCACGCCCGAACAGAATGTGATCAGCTACGGCTCCCTCGGTATCGGACGGCTGATTTATCAGCTTCCGCTCCCGATGTGCCGGATGTTCATTGAGGAGATTTTCCACGGAGATTCGCCGGAGAACTATGATGAGGAGACGCTGGCGACCATCAACCAGTTCTTTGACAACAACCTGAATGTCTCCGAGACTTCGAGACAGCTGTACATTCACCGCAATACCCTGGTATACCGCCTTGACAAGCTGCAGAAGATGACGGGGCTGGACCTTCGGGTATTTGACGATGCGATTACCTTCAAGATTGCGCTGATGGTAGTCAAGTACATGCATTATATGGAAACGCAGGAGTAAAAGTACGGTTTTATGAGTGAAGAAAACTACGGAACACACAATAACGCGCAGAGCGGAAGCTATTTTTCGGCTCCGGACCCGAATTATCCAGGCCCCCGGAATTACCAGATCCCGGCACCGGGAAGGGAACCGAAAAGAAAGCCCGCACTGCGCGGACTGTTTTTTGCGATCGGACTTACGGCAGGGCTGCTTTTCGGAATTCTGATCCTGGTCCTTGTGCTGAGGCTTCCCGGCATGCGGTACAGATACGGAAGCAGCGCGGTCGACAGTGATACGCTTCGAAGGATCGACTATATCCACAGTGTGATGGAGGAGCAGTTCCTCTTTGACATGGATGAAGCAGACACTTCATCGGGCATCATCAAGGGATATATGAATTCCTTCGGCGATCCGTATACGGTTTATTACACACCTGAAGAGTACCGGGAACTCATGGAGTCGATGAACGGAACCTTCAGCGGAATCGGCGTGCTGGTGCAGAAGGATCCTGTGACCGGATACATTCTGGTGGTCCGTCCCTATGAGAGTTCTCCCGCCTATGCGGCCGGGATCCGCGAGGAAGACCTGATCACGGAGGTAGAGGGCGAGGACATTGCGGAACTGGACCTGGATATCGCTGTTTCGAAAATCCGCGGCGAGGAAGGCTCTTCGGTGCATCTGACCGTCTACCGCCCGTCTACGGCGGAAACCTTCGAGGTGGATATCGTGCGCGCCACGATCAGGGTGGAGACCGTCACTCATAAGATGCTCGACGGCGGGATCGGCTACATTTCCATGGACTCCTTCGACGGCGTCACTTACGGACAGTACATGGAAGCTTTCTACGACCTGAAGGCGCAGGGAATGAAGGCGCTTGTTGTGGATATCCGCTCCAACGGCGGCGGCCTTCTGGATTCCGTCACCGCGATTCTCGACGAAATGCTGCCGGAAGGCATCATCACATATACGGAGACGAAGGAAGGAAAGCAGGATACGATTTATTCCGATGCGGACTGTGTGCTGGATGTGCCGATGGCAGTCCTGGTCAACGGCTATTCCGCTTCCGCTTCCGAGATTTTCACCGGCGCGCTTCAGGATTATAAAAAAGCGGTGATTGTTGGTACCCAGACCTTCGGAAAGGGCATTGTCCAGTCGATTATGGGCATGGACGACGGCTCGGCAATCAAGCTGACGACCTCCCGCTATTTTACGCCGAACGGGGTCTGTATCCACGGTGTCGGCATTACGCCGGACATCGTCGTGGAGCCGGGCGAGGGCGAGGAAGACCTGCAGCTTCAGGCCGCGGTTGACGCGCTTATGAAGGAGCTTGACTGAAGAACCCGCAAGTGATCATTTCCACAAAAGCTTAAAGAAGTGCCGGGGAGAACTGCTGCAGCAGCTTTTCCGGGCGCTTCTTTTATGGTGAAGAGGCTGCGCAGGAAGAGGGCATGCCCCGGTTCCTCCCTGATTTTCGGCACAGGCTGATTTTTCTGTGGACTATTGTGCCGAAATGTGGTATACTGATCGGGCGAACAAATATTCGAATCGAGGACAGCATGGACCATTTTGTACTCCACAGTGAATATCAGCCGACAGGAGATCAGCCGCAGGCGATCGAGGAACTGGTCAGGGGCTTTCGGGCGGGAAATCAGTTCCAGACGCTTCTCGGGGTTACCGGCTCGGGAAAAACCTTCACGATGGCAAATGTGATCGCGGCGCTGAACAAGCCGACGCTGATCATTTCGCACAATAAAACCCTGGCGGGGCAGCTTTACAGTGAAATGAAGGAATTCTTTCCCGAAAACGCTGTGGAGTATTTTGTCTCCTATTACGATTATTACCAGCCGGAGGCCTATATCCCGCAGACAGACACCTATATCGAGAAGGACAGCTCCATTAATGACGAGATCGACAAGCTCCGCCTTTCCGCGACCATGTCCCTGGTGGAACGAAGAGACGTGGTGATTGTGGCCTCGGTTTCCTGCATTTACGGACTCGGATCACCGGTGGACTACGCGAACATGGTGGTGTCTCTTAGGCCCGGCATGGAGAAGGACCGGGACGAGGTGATTCACGAGCTTGTCAGGAACCAGTACGAAAGGGCCCAGATGGAGTTTAAAAGGGGCACTTTCCGGGTCCGGGGCGATGTCCTTGAGATTTTCCCCGCCGAGAGCAGCGAGAAGGCCGTAAGGGTCGAATTTTTCGGCGATGAGATCGACCGGATTCAGGAGTTCGATCCCCTGACGGGCGAAGCGCTTTCGAGCCTGACGCACGCAGCCTTCTTTCCGACCTCGAACTATGTCGTCGCCCACGAGAAGCTGATGAATGCCACCCGCGAGATTGAGAAGGACCTGGAGGAACGGATTACGGAGTTCCGGCAGGACGACAAGCTCGTCGAGGCGCAGCGCATCAAGGAACGCACCATGTTCGATATCGAAATGATGCGCGAGACCGGCTTCTGCTCGGGCATTGAGAACTATACCAGGTATCTGACCGGCCTTCCGGCCGGCGCGCCTCCGTATACACTGATTGACTATTTCCCGGACGATTTCCTGATCATCGTGGACGAGAGCCACATGACGATTCCGCAGCTGAACGGTATGTTCAACGGAAACCTCAGAAGGAAACAGACCCTGATCGATTACGGCTTCCGTCTGCCCTCGGCAATGGACAACCGGCCCCTCTCCTTTGGTGAATTTGAGGGAAAGATCGACCAGCTCATGTTCGTCTCCGCGACGCCCGGTCCGTATGAAGAAGCCCATGAAATGCTGCGCACTGAGCAGGTGATCCGGCCGACGGGACTTCTGGACCCGAAGATCGACGTACGTCCCGTCAAGGGACAGATTGACGATCTGATCGGCGAGATCCGCAAGACCACGAAGAGCGGCAATAAGGTGCTCATCACGACCCTGACGAAGAAGATGGCCGAAGACCTGACGGATTATCTGCATGAAGCCGGCATCCGGGTGCGCTATCTGCATTCGGACATCGACACGCTGGAGCGCGCCGAAATCATCCGGGACATGCGGCTCGACGTTTTCGATGTGCTGGTCGGAATCAACCTCCTGAGAGAGGGCCTCGATATTCCGGAGATCGCGCTTGTCGCGATCATCGACGCCGACAAGGAAGGCTTCCTGCGTTCGGAGACCTCCCTGATCCAGACGGTCGGGCGCGCCGCGAGAAACGCCGAAGGACACGTCGTCATGTATGCGGATATGATGACGGATTCCATGAAGCGTGCAATCGCGGAGACCGAAAGGCGCCGGGCGATCCAGGAAAAATACAACGAAGAGCATCATATTACGCCGACAACCATCAAGAAAGCGGTAAGGGACCTGATCAGCATTTCGAAAAAGGCGGAGAAGGCAGGCACGCAGCTTGAGAAGGATCCGGAATCGATGTCCAGGAAGGAGCTGGAGAAGCTTCTTGCCACGATGGAGAAGCAGATGAGGAAAGCGGCTGCGGACCTGAATTTCGAGGCCGCGATGGAGCTTCGCGACAAGATCCGCGAGCTGTCGGTATATTTGAACGATTAGAAAGAGTTATTATGGCAGACAGATTTATTAAGATCAGGGGCGCGAGAGAGCACAACCTGAAAAACATCGATATTGACATCCCCAGGGACGAGCTGGTGGTGCTGACGGGCCTCTCGGGATCGGGAAAGTCTTCCCTCGCCTTTGATACGATTTAC
>CAMVNR010000023.1 GCA_947168905.1 uncultured Lachnospiraceae bacterium | reverse complement strand
AGGCTGCCTCCCCAGCAATGATACCTCAAATATCATCTGCTATTGCGACAGCCCCGTCTTTCCCCGACGAAGGCCTTTTTATGAGGGCGCCCCGGCATTTTTTACAGGATCTTTCGGGGAGAGAGAACCGGCATTGACAAAGGCTGAGAATCGTCGTAGAATAACACTGAGTAATCCTGTGCCGCGAAAGAGACCGGGGGTTTATGGAGGTTCTTGAGAATGACAGGAATGGAACGGCTGCTCGCATACTATAACGCGTCGCCGCCTGACAGCATGCAGAGTGCGATCGTACGAAATATCCTTTCACATGTCCGCAATATCGGAAACCTGACGATTTTTGATCTGGCGGAACTGTGCTTCACGTCCGCGCCGAGCATCAGCCGGCTGGTCCGGAAGCTTGGGTACAAGAACTATGCATATTTCCAGAAGGACCTCCTGGACAGCGTAAGAAAATATGATCTTCATAACCGGGTCGTTTCGCCGGACAATAAGCCGGACGACCGGGAAATGACGGATTTCTTCTTCGACACTTTTGACGAGCTCTACCGGTCTTTCCGGGAGCAGCTGGATATTGAAAAAGTGCATGAGCTCAACCGGATGATGCATGAGGCGGAAAAGGTCGCGATTTATTCCTACTCCATCTATTTCGCCGAGGTGTTTATCCAGTCGGATGTCTTCATGTCTGGCAAGATCTGCGACATTCACCTTCAGGAAAAGGATATCACGGAGCACGTCAAGGTTCTGACGCCGAACGATCTGGTCATCCTGATCGCGCCGGCCGGGGTGGAAAGCCTGCATATCGAGACGATTATCCGGGCGCTCCGCGAGATGGGAGCCAAGCTCTGTGTGCTGACTGATTCCAGAAGAATTGCCAGAAACAGCCAGGCTGAAATCAGCTTCGCGCTTCCGGGTGTGAAGCAGGCAGTCGACATGTATATCATGCAGCTCTTTTTGACTGTAGTGGATATCGAATACCGGAAAATGTATCTGGAAGAATAATTTACGGGGCTTCTGAAAATCAGAAGCCCCGTTTGTATTTACGGCTTTTCCGGAAGGGAAGCCTTCGGCATTTTTCTGGAACGAGGCGCCAAAAGATCCTGAAAGGAATCCGGGAGCAGGGCTTCGTCGGAATTCTGCCGCTTCTGAAGCCACACGGAGGGCGTGCATCCGAAGGTGAGCTTGAAGGTCTGGATGAAGGAGCGTGCGTTCGGGAAACCGTTTTCAAGCGCCACGTCGAGAAGCTTCCGCTCAGGCTCGCGCTGCATGCTGTCAAGGCTGTGCAGCAGGCGCACATTCTGAAGATAGGCGTGATAGGTAAAACCGGTATTTTCCCTGAAAAGCCGCGAAAGATATTCCGGCGTGTAGTGGAATTCATCGGCGGTGCTGTTCAGGCTTAAGGGGTCCTGATAGCGATCGTCCATATATTTCAGAATTTCGGTAAACTCAACCTTGATCTTCCCGTTTTTCCTCGCTCCCGGCCGGTCATCGATACAGTGCTCCTTCAGAATACGCATCAGGTGAAAAAGCTGTTCCATCTGCTCAAGCTCGGAGCCCTCTTTCTCGCAGGTTCTTCGCAGCGCGATCAGCGTTTCTCTCAGCGCCTGATACCCTTCCGGCGTTTCCGGAAGCTTCAGATACACATTTTTTCCCAGCCAGTCATCGATAAAGCTCTTGCCGATCTGCACCACAACGCCTTCGTACACGTCCTGAAGGTCCACCCAGTGATTTGCGTGAATCACGCCGTTGTTGATGATGACGAGATCCCCTTCTTCGCATACCCTGTTTTCATTGCCGATCAGCGACAGAATCCGGCCTCTCGTAGTCACCGAGAGTTCAATATTCTGGTGCCAGTGCAGAAAGGTATAGATGTCCCGCCCCTCCAGATGATGGAAAAAGGTGCGGATCGGGATCTTCTCGGATGCAAAAAGCTCCGGCTCATATAAGGTATACATAGGCGCTTCCCCCGGTCTTCTTTCTCAGAGATCATAGCACAAACGCGCGAACAGGGTCAAGCGAATTCACCGAGACTTTCCCAGAAAGAAACGGCTTCAGCGATCCAGTGACGGGCTTCCGTGTATTCTCCGGCGCCGAAGCCGTGGCCGCCGTGCAGGAAGATTCTGCAGATATGCAGGATACCGTTCTCCTCCAGGCGCTGGTTCATCCGGCGCGCCGTCTCTACGGGAATGATCTCATCGTCTTTGCAGTGCCAGAGGTAGGTCGGCGGATATTCCCTGTCGATATGCAGATTGACATTATAGAGATCCCCGTCCTCTTCGGAATAGTTTTGTCCGAACATTCCTTCCATCAGAATGTTTCTGCCGTGGAAGGCCGGGTAGAGACTCGTATCCAGCGCGGCATACCCCAAAAACAGTACCGACGGCTGCGGGAAGCCGTATTTTTTGGCGCCCAGATGGCTCGTTCCCCAGATGCCGGCGAGATGACCGCCGGAGGAGAAGCCGGCCGCGCCATAGCTTTCGGGGCGGACCCGGAGTCCTTCCCTGTTCTTACGGATCAGCTGCATCGCGCGCGCGAAGTCTTCCATCGGCCCGGGCAGAAGCGGCGTTTCCTGCTCTTTTTCCATCGGCCGGACCTGATAACACAGGACAAAGGCATTATAGCCCAGATCATTCAGATGCGAAGCGACCGGGAAGCCTTCCTTGATCGTGCATACCGAAGCATATCCGCCGCCCGGACAGACAATGACGTAAGGCTTCATCGGTTCTCCGGGGAAGAAGAAGAGACCGGTTTCCCTTTTTAACGGCTCCGCCGCTTTTTCTTCCTCCGTGTAAAGATCATAGAAGACGCGGACTCCGTCCCCGATATTTTTCTCGAGCCGGTTCAGCCCGTACACGATGCTCTCCGCCGCCCAGTCATAGAAATGATCATTCATTTCGCGGAAGGTCCAGCCTTGGTCCGGCACACGGCAGTTGGAGAGAAGGAGAGAAGAGAAGCTTTCAAACCGCGGATCTTCCACCATCTCCTGAATGGTTGTTTCTGTAGTAATCATTATTCTTATGTCCTTTTCTTTATGAAAAGCTCCCTCCCTTTATCAAAAAGGCGAGGGAGCTTTTGTGTCAGGATGGATTTACTGCGGCTCTGATGTTTTATTTTGCCGCCGCCCAGGCGTCATATTGTGCCTGATAATCGCTGATGATGTCGTTGATTCCGGCGGTCTCAAGCGCATCCAGGAATTCCGGCAGGTATTCGTCCGGATCCACTTCGCCGTAGGTCAGCACGGTGTTGTACTGGTTGACGACATTCGAAACCGCGGCAAGCTGCGTTGTCACATTGTCTGTAGCGGGGGTGAAGCCGAACATCGGCGGATAATAGCAGTCCTCCATCATTTCCGTCAGGAACTCCAGGTCTTCCCGCTTCGAACCGCCTTCCGCAGGCCAGGTCATCCGCTGGTCGCCCATGCCGGCGAGCTCGTAAATGCAGTTGTAAGGAACGGTCATCTGTCCGAGACCTTCCGGATACTGCAGCATCGTGTGGTCTTCATTCCAGACGTAGTCGATGCCTTCCGTACCGAAGCCAAGCGTATTGAAAATGAATTCGTCGGTCCAGATCAGGTTGATCATCTTCGCCGCGGCGGAAGGATTCGCAGAGGTATAGGGGATCGCCCATTCGAAGCGGGCATTCACCATATCCGTGCGTCCGAAGGTCACGCAGTCAAAGGTCGCGCCATAGGTATTGTTGTTGTCGAACATTTCGATAACGGAGTCTTCGGTCAGCGAGTGTCCCATCAGGACGCCCTTGGTGGAACCGGTATAGGTCAGTGCGTCGTGACCGAGGGTGTTCGCGGAGCCTTCCGGATCCAGCATGCCCTTCTGCATCAGCTCGTAGGCCTTTTCGCAGGCGTTTCTGTAAGCATCGGTAGCGTAATAATTGACAAGTGTCGTGCTGTCGCCGACGGTAGCGCAGTAATTGCCGACGATGCTCGTGTGATCCTGCATGCCGTAGATGTCTGGGAAGGTAGAGGCGTAGCAGAGGAAATGCTCGTCGGGATAAGCCTCTTTCAGCTTGTCGATGGTTTCCAGTACTTCGTCCCATGTATCGACGCCGCTCATATCGCAGACTGCGTCGACCATGTCTTTGTTGTAAATGAAACGATAATCAATTACCTGTCCGGACCAGCTCGGGATCGCGTAGTAATGATTATTCAGATAGCTGCAGATCATGAAATCCTTGACAATTTCATGGGCGTCCTTCATTTCGTTGTCGAGATAGTCGTCGAGGGGAAGGACGGTTCCGTTCTCCACATAGGACCCAATGCTGCCCCAGATGGAGATGATGTCGATCTTGGTCTTGGCCGCGAGCTCCATCGGAACGTTGGAGATGACGTCCGAGATGCTCCAGACCTTCAGGTCAAGCCTGTAATCGGTAATGCCGAGAGTGTCGCGCATGTAGTTGTTGATCGTGTCTTCGGTCTGCTGCACAGCCTCTTCTCCCGGAGGGGTGAGAATATAAGGCATGATCATGGTCACGTCATAGACACCGTCTGCCGAAGCGCTTTCCGACGGCTCTTTGCTGTCTTCGGACGCTTCCTGTGTGGTCTGGGGAAGAGCCTCCGTCTGACTGGACGAAGCGTCTGTGTCCCCTGAATTTTTCCCGCAGCCTGCAAGGCTCAGGATCATGACAAGAATGAGTAAAGCGGCGATAAGCTTCTTCATTTGTACAACCTCCTGTAAGTTGTTTGCTGAACTCATTGTAACGGATACGGCGGGAGATTTCTTTCCATTTATTGAATCTGTGAGTGTCATTTTTTAAGATGTCAGGCATTTTTATGATCCTTAAGTACGGCAGGACACCGCTTTTTTTGATGATGCAGCCGGTATTATTTCATATCCTGAAATTTCTTTTTTGTCCTGCGCGTGAAAAACCGGTTCCGGCATGCTAAGATACTGTTAAGAAAACAGACCGGAGCATGAATGGCGTCCGGTGTCAGGAGGGACCATGAATCAGACAAAAGTGAACCCCTATTCCCGCAGCGTGTCGATTATCGGCGTCGGCTGCACACCCTTTATGTATACGGTAGATAAAGAGGAAACGAACGGCCTTACGGAAGGCGAGCTTTTCGGCTACGCTTCGCTGAAAGCAATGGAAGACGCCGGCGTGAATCCGCAGGACATCGATTTCTATTTCCACGGCTGCGCATCCCCCTTAAACGGCTCGAATTACCTGACCCCGAACATTCAGGTCGCGAACTGGTTCGGCATGAAGGGAAAGGCTTCGATCCATCATTCGGAAGCCTGCTGCACGGGCTATTACGCGGTCGAGCAGGCCGTGAACGCGGTCGCTTCCGGCAAATACAACTGCGTGCTTTCCGCCTGCATCGAATTCGGCGACAGCCTGGCGGTTCCGAATCACCCCTATAAGCGCGAAAAGATGACGATGGACAAGTTCCTGCAGACAACAGCCTGGCTCTATGACCGTAACTACACCCGGTCTCTCATGGCCGGACAGGAGCTGATCTACGACGACGCAGCTGAATGGTACAAGAGAACCAGAGGACTTACGGATGAGCAGATGGACGACACCCTGATCCACATGAGCCTCAACAACCGTAAAAACGCTTCCAAAAATGAGCTTGCGATCGAGCGCAGGACCTACGAAGAGCTGGCGAAGGAAGCGGGCTACGACGACGTTATGGACTATATGCGCTCTCCCTATAACCCCAAGAACGGCGATTTCCTCCGGATGAGCGGCATCGAGCTGAAGTGTGACGGCGCGGCGGCAGTCATTGTCTGCGCGACCGACATGGTTGACAAATACATGGGCAATAAGTCCCACAAGGCGATCGAAGTCCTCGGCTCCGGCTGCGCGGCCTGCGAAGCGATCACTCCGCATTTTGAAGTCACGGCAACCGAGGAAGCCGTCCGCCAGGTCTATGATGTGACCGGTGTGAAGCCCGATGAGATTGATATCTTCTACGCGAATGACTTCATCATCACCTCGCATCTTGTTTCGGCTGAAATCGCAGGCTACCTGCCCTACGGCGAAGGCTGGAAATATATCTGCGAAGGCCGGACGGCTTTCGACGGCGACAAGCCGATCAACACGAACGGCGGCCGCACCTCCTTCGGACATGCGCATGCAGCATCGGGCCTTGCGGACCTCTACGAGTGTGTGAAGCAGATGCGCGGCGAATGCGGAGACCATCAGGTGAAGAAGCTTCCGAAAACTGCGATGCTCCGCGGTTACGGCGGCGCGCAGAATATCTGCACCTACATTATCCGGACGCTTGACGAGATGGAGACGGTTCCCGCAGAGAAAAAGGAATCCGTCGTGAAGCTCACAAAGGTTGTCCAGGGCTTCTACGATTACCTCGAAGAAGGCAAGATCATGGGCAGAAAGTGCCCGAAGTGCGGCGCTGTCGAGTTCCCGCCGGTCTATGCCTGCAACAGCTGCGGCTCTCTTGAGACCGAATGGGTCGAGATCAGCGGCAAAGCGAAGATGCATTCGATCGTCATGCCCGCGCCGCTTTCGAATAAGCCCGAATACAAGGCGCTCGGCAAGTTTGCCTATGGCGAGATCGAGCTTGAGGAAGGCAACCGCCTGAACGCGGTCGTCCGCGGCATCACGAAGAAGACGAGAAAAGAGCTTCTTGACAAGCTTCCTCTTGACGTCCACGCGGCGATCTTCCAGAGGGACGGCTACAAGACGGTCGTATTTGACCTCGACGAGAAATATTACCAGTAAGGAGGTATCTGAGGAATTTGAAAAAAATAACAGTATTAGGTCTTTCTATAGTTATTATTTCATTATTATTCCTCTCGGCCTGTCATCCTTCTGTATCAAGGGATGGTTTGTTGACAATAAAGGATGTCCGATATCTGGAAAGGAGTTTTGGCCAAAGGACTCCCGTAATCTTATCCGAGTTTTCACTTGAGGCCAAAAATATTCCAGCAGAAGGCACGGTTACAATTTTGTCAGAAGAAAAACGAAGTATCGAAGGATATGAGTTTTCAGTCCTTTCCGATTATGTTGACGGGGCCTTTACAGATATCGTGTTCGTCAGTGAAAACTTCAATAAGAAGGACTTCATCAGCGAAACAAGTCAGGTGCTTTCAGCTTGTGTTGAAACTTATGGTGAGCCAATTACATTTTCAGGCCTTCAGAATCGGGTCAGTACAGGTATAGAAGACATGGAACCCGGGAAAACTTATGTGGAGTACTGGGGCATAGGTCAAGAGACTGTCTGCTGTCTGAATGCTGCCTGGAATCAAGGCAATCCCGAATCAGGAACGATAACCATCGCATATTTTAAAAACGATGGAAGAATACCGGACAAAAGGTGATTGATCAAATACAATACAGATAGAAATAAGGAGAATAATCATGGAACGTAAAGAACTTGAAGAACAGATTTTTGAAATGATTTTCCAGCTTTACAAGAAGGATGTCGAAGAGCTGACGCTTGAGACCACCTTCGCTGACGACCTCGGCGGCGCTTCCGTCCTGATGGTCGGCCTTGTATCCGAGATCGAGAATGAACTCGACGTCATGATCCAGCTGCAGGAAGCGGCTGCCTGCGAGACGATCGGCGATCTTGTGGACAAAGTGGAAGAGGAAATGTAATGAGTATTCTGGAAGACTTAAGCCTCCGGGCAAAAGAGCACCCGATGCGGGTCGCTTTCCCGGAAGGTGAGAATGAAAAGATGATGCAGGCGGCGTACGAATGCGCGGAAGAGGGCGCGATTCATGCAATCCTCGTCGGTGATTCGGAAAAGCTTCGCGCGCTCGCTTCGGAGCGGGGCCTGGATCCTGAAAAATTCGCTTATGCGGATCTTCAGGAGGAAGAACTGATCGCGGACATCATCGCGAAATACACCGCGCTTCCGGACACGCGCCTCAAAGAAAAAGCACTCAGAAGAAGAATGGCGGATCCGTTATACTTCGCGATGGTCATGCAGGCTGCGGGCGAGGCGGACGTCACCTTCGCGGGCATCAACTATACGACAGAGGACGTGCTTCTTGCAGGCCAGATGATCATCGGACTGAAGGAAGGAATCTCGACGGTTTCTTCGATCGGCCTCTGTGAAATTCCCGGCTTTGCGGGCTCGGAGGGCGAGCTTCTCGCGATCGGCGACTCTGCTGTCTGCGCGAATCCTACCGAGGAGCAGCTTGCGGATATCGCGATCAGCGCCTGCGAAACCGTGAAGGAGCTTCTTTCGTGGGAGCCGAGATGCGCCTTTATCAGCTACTCGACCTTAGGCTCCGGCCAGGGGCCTTTGATCGACAAGGTCAGCGCTGCAGTGAAAATCGCGCAGGAAAAACGCCCGGACCTCAAGCTCGACGGCGAATTCCAGCTTGATGCCGCGATTGTTCCTGCGGTTGCGGCGAAGAAGGTGAAGCGCGAAAGTGAAGTTGCAGGCCGCGCCAATATCCTGATCTGGCCGGATCTGAACGTCGGAAATGCCGGCGTCAAGCTGATCCAGATCCTTGGACACGCGGATGCTTACGGTCCCCTTCTGCAGGGCTTTAAGAAGATTATCTGTGACTGCTCGCGTTCGGCACCGGTTTCGGAACTCAAAGGAAATATTATCATGTCTGCCATCCGTGCGGCGCATGCAGGGGAAGTGTAAAAACGGCGCTTCTGAAGAATGGTCTCCCGGCGGAAGGAAATGCTGAAAAATACAGGGGAACTGTATGGGAAAAGACAGTTTCCCTGTTTCTGCAGACGGAGGAAAAATGAAAGTACTTGCCATCTCCATGGGGAGAAAAAATCATAACTGCGATATTATCGCGAAACAGGCACTGATGGCGGCGGAGAAAGCCGGCGCCGATGTCAAGTTTGTCAACACGATGAATATGGAGATCAGCCACTGCCGGGGCTGCGGTGCGTGCTCGCGCGCGCGGGATCTCGGCGGGCAGATTCGCTGCATCCTGAACGACGATTATCTTGCGCTCGAAAAGGAAGTGCTCGATGCGGACGGCATCATCCTTGTCGCGCCGGTTTATTCGATCGCGCCGACGGGACAGCTCGTGAATTTCTTCGGCCGTTTCGGCGCTGCACATGACCTCGCGTCTGCGACCGTGGAACAGGAAAAGCGCGAAAAAGAAGGAAAAGAGCCTCTGGATCCGCGGCTTTTCCGGAAGCACTATGTCGCCTTTGTCTCGGTCGGCGGTGCGAAGACTGAGAACTGGACTTCGATGGGACTTCCGAACATGTACATGTTTGGCATGTCGACTGTCATGAAAACGGTCGGGCAGATCAATGCCTATGATATGGGACGCAGGACGAGTCCAGTCTTTGATCAGGCTTTTATGGACAGCATTGCGGGTCTTGGAAAGCATCTTGCGGAATCGATCGGCAAAGAATTTGACGAAGTCAGCTGGTATGGCGAGCCCGGCGTATGTCCGGTCTGCCACAACAAGCTCCTCTCACCGACAGGGCGTGGCACGGAGATTGAATGTCCTTTATGCGGCATTTACGGGGAACTGTCGATTGAGGACGGGCAGATTGTTACGCGCTTCCCGGAAAAACAGAAGATGCGGGCGAGAAATACGCTTGCAGGGCTTTATGAGCACCACTACGAACTGCACGACATGATGGAGATTGTGGAGAAAAATATTGCCGCGCATAAGGACGATATGGGGGAGCTTCTCGCACCGTACTACAGCTACGCGCCGGAATATAAGGAGTGATGCACCACCATTCGAAATCCTTCGGATTTCTCATGACGGCGGTCAGGAAGGCTTCGCCTCCTGACCACCTGGGAAAAAGAATATTACCACGTTCGGTGCGCAAGCGTCCCGCCTCGGTAATATTCTTTTTCCCGGGTGCTGACATAATTTCATATCCTGAAATTACATACAGAATCATCAGGCGCTTTTTCTGCCGTTCTGTGCTATAGTTAAAGCATCTAAAACAGTATCCTGGAGGAAAGAAATGGCTGATATCAGACTTGGAATTCTGGGCTTCGGATTCATGGGGCACGAGCACATGAATCTGCTCTCAAAGATTCCGGAAATTACGGTTTCGGCGATCTGTGATAACGTACCGTCTCAGATGGACGACGCGCCGAAAGGCATCACAAAATATACCGATATGGATGATCTTATAAACGATCCCGCAGTCAACACGGTTCTGATCGTTGTCCCGAACCCGCTGCACAAGGAAGCGGCGATCAAGGCGGCAAAGGCCGGCAAGAACATTATCTGCGAGAAGCCGGCGGCGCTGTCGGTTGCGGATTACGACGAGATGGTCGCTGCGGCCAAAGAAGCCGGCGTGCGCTTTACCGTCCACCAGCAGAGAAGACATGATCACGACTATGTGCCGATGAAGAAGGTCTTCCGTGACGGCCTGGTCGGCAAGACCTACCTGATCCGCTCGATGATGTACGGCGTGAACGGCAATATGCAC
Source organism: uncultured Lachnospiraceae bacterium (assembly GCA_947168905.1). Classification (GTDB taxonomy): domain Bacteria; phylum Bacillota; class Clostridia; order Lachnospirales; family Lachnospiraceae; genus UBA1267. The sequence continues at coordinate 19,853 of CAMVNR010000023.1, read as the reverse complement.
GACTGGCACATTTATCCGGAGATGGGCGGAGGCATGCTGTATGACTGGGGGATCCACCTCATTGACCAGGTGCTGGACATGGTGCCCGAAAAAGTCACTTCCGTCTACGCGGACATCAAGAAGGTCATCAATAAGGACGTCGACGACTATTTCCTGCTGGTGTTCCGCTTTGAGAGCGGTTTAACTGCAGAGATTGAGCTCGGAACTTACTTCCTGACCCCGAGACGTGAATGGATGGTGCTCGGAGACAAGGGGACAGCGATTTTCGATGTGGACTTTGTGAACGGAATGAAGGAGACAAAGAAGATCGTACGGACCCGTCATCTTCTTGAAAATGTTCCCGGCAAGATTACAATGACCTCGGCCGGCCCCACCCGTTCCTTCGGCCCGCCGGAAGAAGGACTGCTTTATGAAGAGCCGCTTCCGGAAGTCAAATCCAGCGAATTCGACTGGTTCCGCGGCTACATTGACGCCATCGAGAACGGTACAGAATTCGAAATCACGGTGGAGCAGGTTCGCCGCGACCTCTGCATCATGGATGCGTTCCGTGAATCGGCAAAAACCGGAAAAGCGGTGGAATTCGAAAGCTGAACAGGTTTTTATAAAAACATACGATCATAATGAAGTTTTTTTAAAAACTTTCCTGCTGCAGGTGCTTGAAGAATCTGTGTTTTTCATGTAAGATGAAGCTGTCAGAAGCAAGTATGGGCAGGAGAGGCCCTGGAGAGAGAATTCTCTCCCTGCTGACCGGAGAAATGATCGAAAAACGAATGAACAGATTTCGTTTGGGAAAAGCGCACCCGGATAACAATTGCGCCTTTGAGCAAGCTCAATCCGCAATTGCTTTCCTCGGTTACTATTAATATTTTATATATAAAGGAGAAGCATTATGGCAAAGTTAAGAATCGGCATCGTCGGATGCGGCGGCATTGCAAACCAGAAGCATTTACCGGCAATGAAGCACAACAGTGACCTTTGTGAAGTCGTTGCATTCTGCGACATCATTCTCGAGCGTGCACAGAAAGCTGCAGCTGAGTACGGTGTAGAAGGCGCTCAGGTCTGTGAAGACTATCACGAGCTCTGCGCGAATCCGGATGTGGACGTTGTCCATGTCTGCACGCCGAATGTCAGCCACTGCGAGATTACTGTGGAAGCTTTTGCTCAGGGCAAGCATGTTTACTGCGAAAAGCCCATGAGCCACAGCCCGGAAGATGCTCAGAAGATGCTGGATGCCTGGAAGAAGAGCGGCAAGCAGTTCACGATCGGTTATCAGAACCGTTTCCGCGGCGAGGTTCAGAACCTGAAAGCTGCCTGTGACGCAGGCGATCTCGGCGAAATCTACTACGGCAAGGCGCATGCTATCCGCCGCCGCGGCGTTCCGACCTGGGGCGTATTCCCCAACAAAGCCCTTCAGGGCGGCGGACCGTTGATCGACATCGGAACCCATGCTCTGGACATCACCCTGTGGTGCATGAACAACTATGACGTAGAGAGCGTTTCCGGCTCTGTATTCTACAAGCTCGGACATCTGCAGCAGGCTACGGAAGGCAATGTATTCGGACCCTGGGATCCGGAAACCTACGAAGTAGAAGACTCCGCGATGGGCTTCATCAAGATGAAGAACGGTGCAACGATTGTCCTCGAGGCAGCCTGGGCGATCAATATGAGAGACGCGAAGGAAGCGGCTACGACGCTCTGCGGAACCAAGGCCGGTGCAGAAATCATTTCCGGTATGGCTTATCCGGATCCGACGCTCGTTTACAACCGCGGCCGGAACGGTCAGCTGATGGACGAGAAGCTTGCTGTCGGCGGCGGCGTGGCGTTCTTTGAGGGCGGTTCCGCGGAACCGGCTGACATCGACAACCGTCAGTGGCTGAAGGCAATCATCGACGGAACCGAGCCGCTCGTGAAGCCGGAAGAGGCCTTTGTTGTTACGAAGGTTCTGGATGCAATCTACAAAGCAGCTGAAACCGGAAAGGAAGTACGTTTCTGATCAAAAGAAGCGGTTTTTGCCGGGCGTGCAGCCTGTCTTAAATAAGAACGCTTTCAACATAGGAAACCCGCCGTTTACCAGTAAAAACGGCGGGTTTTACCTATTCTTCAAATCCTTATCATCATTCTTTTCTTAAAACGGCAATACCCCCTGCCGGGAGCTTCAGCGTATTGTCTTCCAGCGTCACTGCCTCCTCCGTGTGCAGTGTGAGAGAATACACGAGCTTCCAGTTTTCAATCCCGCTGCCCGTAAGGTCCAGCTCGGTTTCCTCCTTCGAGGTCGAAAAGGCCACCGCTGCAGTTTCTTCACCGAAGCTTCTTGTAAATACCGCTGTATCCCGCGAGGTCAGTTCTTCAAGGATTTTTGTTCTCCCGCGTGCAATCTCGGGGTTTTCATTGCGCATCCTGAGCGCGCGGCGATAGTAATTCAGGATGGAGTCCTCGTCCTGAAGCTGCTCCCGAACCGAGCCGAACTTGGATTCAATTCCGTCGTCGGCGTCCTTCGGGCCATCGGTCATTCCCTCTGCGGATGGATCGCTGTCCCAGATCATCGGGAGGCGTTTGTTCTCGTCCTTTGTGCCCAGACTGGCCATTCCGATTTCTTCACCATAGTAGACAAACGGATTTCCCGACATCAGCATCAGAAGCCCCGCAGCCCTGCGCATCTGATCCTCCCGGTTGTTCAATGCATTGGACAACCGGCCCATATCGTGATTCGTGAGGAAGGGCGCGTCAATATATGCGGGATTCTCCGAACTGAAATCATTCTCATACTGCACCATCAGGTTGGCGAAACGCTCCGCTTTTAGCGTTCCTCTTGCGGCCTGCAGCAGCTTTCCCTCCGCCTGAGCCGCATCAAAATTGAACATGCTCGGCGTCCCGCTCGCATAATAGGACTTGATGGTATTCAGTCCGGCCCAGACCTCGCTTACCATATAAAAGTCCGGATTCTTAGAGAGGCAGAAATGATAGAACCAGTTCAGCACCTCGGTATTGAAAGCCGTATCGTTCTCCTCAAAATGGAGCGGAGCGTCCATCCGAAAACCGTCTGTCCCGAGGCCGATCCAGTACTCCGCGGCTGCCTCCAGCTCCTTACGAAGGCCTGGATTTGAGAGATCGAGATCCGGCATCCCGGACCAGAACGAGCCTTCATAGTACCAGTCTGTCGCAGGAATCGAATACCAGGTGCTGCCGCCGTACTCCCTGGAAAAATGGTAATACCCGAAATACGGGCAGTCCTCCGGATCAGGGTCCGCACCTGAAAGGCCCTGCAGGTATTCTCTTGCTTCTCTGAACCAGGGGTGCGAGACGGAGGTATGGTTGATCGGAAGATCGATGATCACACGGATTCCCCGGCTGTGGGCGTCCTGTACGAGCGCTTTGTAATCCTCTTCCGTTCCGTATGCTTCATCCACCGCGGTGTAATCCGAAACATCATACTTATGGTAGGTCGGACTTGGCATAATCGGCATCAGCCAGATGCCGGAGAAGCCCATTTCCTCGATATACCCTAACTTTTCCCGTACCCCGTTGAGATCCCCGATGCCGTCGCCGTCCGAATCATAGAATGAATAGACGAAGATTTCATAATAGTTCCGGTAATTGTCGTCCGGAAGGCCGGTCAGATCGAAAATGTCCTTTTCTTCGAGGGCCTGTGTTTCCTCAGCAGCCTCCGTCTGTCCGGCTGTTTCGGTCTGTCCGTCTGTTTCAGGCAGTCCGGCAGATTCGGCCTTCTCAGAGGTTTCAGCCTGTCCAGCGGATTCAGCCTGCCCGGTGGTTTCCTCCGACTGCGCGGATCCGCTTTGCCCCGGATTTGTCTTTGGGGCGGTTTGCCTTGTACAGCCTGAAATCAAAAGCGTCAGGACCAGAAGTATAATCAGTGTTTTTTTCATCATCATCGTAAACGGCGGGCGCTCCCGCCGGCAGAATACAGAGGATCCGCAGTACGCTGTTCCCCCAAATGATTCATCATCCGGATCGCGTACTGCGGATCGAAAACGTAATATCAGCCTTTGACTGCGCCGCCGGTGACACCTTCGACGTAGTATTTCTGCAGGCTCATAAAGAGAGCGGTTACGGGGATCGCAACCAGCACGCCGCCTGCGCAGAACCTTGTGAAGAAGCCCTGATAGTCATTGACCTTCATCCAGCGGTACAGCGCAACTGCCACGTTATAGCTGGAATCATGGCCGAACGCAATGTAGGATGCGAAAATGTAATCGCACCAGGGAGCCATGAAGGAAACGAGCGCTGTATAGATAATGATCGGCTTTGCCATCGGAAGCATCATCGTAAACAGGATGCGTGCCCGGCTGGCGCCGTCGATCCGGGCCGCCTCGTCCAGTGCTTTCGGCACCGTATCCATGTAGCCCTTGCATACATAATAACCCATACCGGAGCTCGCCACGCTCACCAGGATCAGTCCGGGAATCGCGCCCTGCTGGGTCAGGCCGATGGTCTTCAGCAGGAAGTACAGACAGATCATCGTCAGGAATCCGGGGAACATTCCGAGGATCAGCCAGAAACGCATCAGGAAGTTTCTGCCCTTAAAGCGCATCCGCGACAGGGCATAGCTCGTGCAGATGATAATGATCGTCTGGAGAACTGCTACAGCCGCCGCAATGATGAGGGTATTCATGTACCATTTCAGGAAGTTGGTTTCTCCGGAGAACAGGAATTTATAATTGTCCAGAGAGAACTGCTTCGGAATGACATAATTGACCATACCGCCGAATTCGGTCTGATAAGAACGGAAGCTCTGCATCACGATGCCGAAGAAGGGGAAGAGCCAGATGATGCTGAGAACGATCAGCAGCAGATAGGAAAAGAAGTTTCCGACTCTCTGGCGTCTCTTCATAGAGACAGTCTTTTTTTCAGTATTTTTAGCCATTATTGGAAGCCCTCCTCATCTTTAACTGAAGGCAGGATATTGTATACCACCAGCGAGATAATTGCAGTTACAATAAATACCATGATACCGATGACAGCTGCCATGCGGTAATTCGTGTCGTTGACGGTCAGCTTGTACAGCCAGGTGATCAGAAGGTCCGTACGGCCTGCATTTCCCGCGAGTTCCATGGACTGCGGTCCGCCGCCCGACAGCAGATAGATCACGTTGAAGTTGTTCAGGTTGCCCGTAAACTGCGTCAGAAGATACGGTCCCGTGACGAAAAGCATATAGGGCAGTGTGATGTGCGAGAACATCTGCCAGCCGTTTGCGCCGTCGATCCGGGCGCTCTCATACAGGTCCGCAGGAATGTTCATCAGGAGTCCCGTTGCAATCAGCATCATGTAGGGAATACCGATCCAGATATTGATCACAACGATCGTTACCCGCGCGAGTCCCGGATTCGTCCAGAAGGGAATCGCTTTGTCAATCCACCCCCATCGTAAGAGGAGCGCGTTGATCAGTCCGTCGTTCGCGAACAGCTTGGATACATACAGAAGCGATACAAACTGCGGAACAGCGATTGTCAGAACCAGGATCGTACGCCAGAGCTTTTTCAGGCGGATGCCCTTTTTGTTGATCAGCATCGCTACGGCCATTCCGAGGAAATAAGTCGTAAACGTAGCGAAAAGCGCCCAGACGAGCGTCCACAAAAGGACCGAGAAGAAGGTTGTTCCAAAGCCTGATCCGCCCAGAGACAGGAGGTTTTTGAAGTTTTCAAAGCCGACCCAGGTGAAGAGGTTGGTCGGGCTCTGATGATTCTTGTCATAATTTGTAAATGCGACACAGATCATGAAAAGGATCGGCAGAACCGTAAAGACAAAAATTCCGAGAACCGGAAGCGCAAGGAGCGTCTTGTCAAAGTTGTGGTCAAACAGCGATTTGAAATCCTCGCCGTTTGTGGGGAGTTTCTTGCCGGCTTTCAGGACCGCCTCATCCTTCGCATTGTCTTTAATATTCATCCGCCAGACTAAGATGAAGAAGGCGATGAATACGATTGTCAGAAGGCCGAACAGAAGGATCAGGAAGCTGTTGTCGCCGTATACGGTTTTACGTCCCTGTTTCACCGTCTCGACGGTTCCCAGTGTCCCGAACTTTGCAAGATAGGCTGCGCCGACCTTGATCATGTAAACAATAAATGCCGCTTCTACTGCCAGAAAAGCAATTCCTTTCAGGAACTTGCCGCGCATGATCTGTCCAAAACCGAGGATCAGATAAGACAGCTTTGTCTTCCAGTCGCCACGGACCAGCGTGGTACCGATGTCCCTGAATTCATTGCCGATTACTGAAATGATGTTTTTGATGGTGCCTTTTTTCTTTTTTCCGGATTCACCACTGGCCATTTCTTTCCCCTTTCCCTGATAATTTGCCCGGCAGAAAGCATTCCTCTGCCGGGCAAGTGTTTTTACCTGTTGAAGCTTACTGATTGACGTAGGACTTGCAGGTGTCCTCGAAGTTCTGAAGAGCCTTCTGCAGGTCTTCATCAGAGCTTGCGGTTGTCAGTTCGCCGGAGATGATGCTGTCGCCGAGAGATGTTGCAAGCGACCAGTAGTCACCGGGGTACTGTCCCTGAGGAATCGTGAACTGCAGCTGTTCTGCAAGTGCGGAAAGCGCCTCGTCAGACTTCACTTCTTCGGAATTCTGAGCCGCGATGTTCGAGGGGCCCCAGCCGACTTCTTTGTATCTTGCAAGCTGTACGTCGCCGCTGGTCAGATATGCTGCCAGAGCATCGCAGACTGCAAGCTTCTCTTCATCTTCCTGAGGCTTGACGCCCAGAAGCTTGAATCCGCCGAAGCCGCCCAGCTGATAGGTCTTGCCGTCAGCACCTTCGAATTCAGGAAGCTTTGCGCAGGCATAGTTATCACCGAACAGATCCTTTGCAGCGCCGGAATCCCAGGTACCGTCAACGATCGCGCCGACATCCGTAGCGGAGCTCAGAGAAGATCCGTTCTGGAAAGCCGGAGAAGCCTTCAGCTCAATCATTTCCTTCAGGGCAACCAGACCGGCGTCCGAAGCGTAGGTGGAATTGCAGGAAACAAGATTTCCGCTGTCATCACAGTCATAGGTCAGCTCAGCGCCAGCGCCGAAGAAGAACGCGGTCTGATACCAGCCGGAGTTGATTTCGAAGTAGAAGTTCTTTCCGCCAGCTTCACAATCGCTGACGATCTTCTCCAGAGAAGAAGGATCGGTCACGACGCTCTTGTCGTAGTACAGGAAGTAGCCGTTGTCCGAAGTCATCGGATATGCGTACAGGGTGTCGCCCAGTGTAGCGGCGCCGACAGAAGCAGCGTCGTTTTCCGTCTTGACGGCTTCTTCATTTTCGGGAGCCATGACTTCCAGCGCGCCTGCGATCACGAGGCGGGAAAGCTGGTCCTGTGCGAAGCTGTAGATGTCCGCACCTGCGGTAACGTCTGTGATCATGTTGGTGGCTGCATCGCCTTCGCCGACGGCCTCAACCGTGTAGTTCCAGTCTGCGTAATCCGGATTTGCTGCTTTGAAGTCTTCGATGGCCTTCTTTGTGAAGTCGACAACGTTATCAGCAACCCAAACCTTGATTTCGCCGGCACCGCCGGTCGGAGCATCCGTCTCGGGAGCATCCGTTTCAGGAGCGTCTGTTTCAGGAGCGTCTGTCTCGGGAGCATCTGTCTCGGGAGCGTCCGTTTCCTTGTTTTCCTGGGTCGTTGCGGGAGCTTCTGTCTCGGCAGGCTTCGTCTGGCAAGCCGCGAGAAGAGATGCCGCAAGAACCAGAGAAAGTACAAGTGCAAGCAGTTTCTTTCTCATAATTCATTCCTCCAAAATGTTTTTTGCGATGTAATTTATATAAATTTAAATTATCGCCGTAGTTTCAGGGCTTTTTCCGACGGATCCGCCGGTTCTTAAGCCCGTTTTCAGACGGATATGCCTGTGCGGTTTGCCCTTCAGGACATCCGTCAGGAGTTCCACGCTCTTTCTGCCGATTTCATCTGCAGGCTGCACCATGGCAGTCAGAGAAGGCCTGGAATATTCGGTGATCTGAATGCCGTCGATCGCCAGCAGCGAGACCTCTTCAGGCACCTTTCTGCCGCAGTCTTCAATCGCCTTCATTGCTGCAAGTGCCATCGTATCGGATACGGCAAACATTGCAGTAAATGTGCGGTTTCTGGCAGCGAGTTCTTTTACATTTTTATAGGCGTCGTCAAGATCAAAGGAGCCGGTCTTTACGACAAGCTGCGGATCCATCTCGATCCCGTGGGCAGCCAAGGCATCCCGGTATCCCTGGTATCGAAGCTCCCCGATCGAGTGATCCGAAATGCTCGGAATCAAAACCGCGATTTTCCTGTGGCCGAGCCCGATCAGCATCTCAACAGCTTCTGCAGCCGTACGATAATCATCAATCGATACCGAGGAATAGCCCTCGTCCGGAAGCGTTCCGAACTCATTGGAATATGTACACAGGACGTAGGGAACATCGATCAAGGACATTTCCTCCGGAGTATAATCAAAGCGTCCTCCAAGGAAAATGATGCCGCGCAGCCTCTTTTCACGTTCCAGATAAGCACCGGCCTGGATCTCATCATCGTCCGAGCTGATGAATCTCGGAATGATGGAGAAGCCTCGCGCATCCGCTTCATCCGTCATTTTGTTAAATATATCCGCGAAAAACAGATTTCCTGTTCCCCGTACGACGACGCCGATTGTATTTCCCTGGTTCCTGCCGAGGTCTCTGGCACTGTTGTTCGGTATGTAGCCGGACCGGCGAACCTCGAGAAGGACTTTTTCACGAACCTCGGCGCTGACATCCGGTCTGTTGTTCAGAACCCTCGATACTGTACTGACTCCGACGCCGCATGCTTTGGCGATATCCTTGATTGTTACCATTTTGAACGCGGCTTTCTTTGTATCTTTTTCCCCTGTATACGGTAGTTGAAAACGTTACCGGGAACGTTACCGGTAACGTTTCCGGTAACTGGTTTTATCTTACTCCGCCGAGGAAAAAATGTCAACACTTTTTTCCGAATTATTCGATCCGGGAAAATCCCTCATGCAGAAGAAGGCTCTTTCGCGGAACCGGAGTGCCGGCGGGCGTATCAAAGCTTTCCGGAATCTGAAGCAACGCGCACTCGCCTTCCGGTACCGTAACTTCGTAGACGGTTCCCTGGTCAGTGATCTCCCATCGGAGATGATAGCGCTTTCCGCCGAGGTTCATGCTTCCTTCGGCGAAACGGAGCACTCCATCGGGATCCGGAGTCGGGGCGAGGATGGCGCCTTCCTCCGAGAACTTTCCTGTAAAGCCAAGTATATGCCTCAGAATCCAGCTGCCGACGGCGCCGAAGGAGTAGTGGTTGAAGGAGTTCATCGAGTTGTTTCCGCCAAACCCCCGGTCAAGTGTAAAGGAGTCGAGGCGCTCCCAGATCGTCGTGGCGCCCTGAATGACGGGGTAGAGCCAGGACGGATATTCACGTCCTCTGAGGAGACGGAAGGCCTCCTGCTCGAGACCGTTTTCGGAGAGCGCGTGCAGGATCCAGGCGGTGCCGATGAAGCCGGTCATCAGGCTGTAAGGAGGACGGGTGATGTGAAGATCGTCCGTATTCTCCCGCTCGATTGCCTGCTTGAGGTGTTCTGCGGCGCGTGATCTGTACTCGGGGTACAGAACGCCGAGCGCAAGCGCAACCGCGTAGGAAGTCTGGGTATCCATCAGGTAGCGGCCGCTCGGACTCTTTTCGGGAAGCTTTTCCTTGGCCGGTGGCGGCGGGAAACCGAACATTCCGACTTTTCCGAGCGCGGTGTCCTCCGAAGTAAATACCGTGTGTCCGGAAACCGGGTCGATATAATATTCGTGCAGAGTTTTCCTGGCCTTTTCATATTCGGGAAGGAATTCATCCCTGACCGCGGGCTTTCCGAGGAGGTCTGCACAGCGGATGATGATATCCAGATCATATACATAATAGCACTGCCACAGATAAGCCGGCTCATTATTGCGGTTCTCCGGCCCGAGCCAGTCGCCGAGCGGACCCTCCGCCATGATTCCCCGGTCGTCAAGCTTCGTTCCGAGGAAGCGAAGATAGCGGCACATCGCCTCAAAATGTTCTGAGAGAATCGTGAGGTCCTGCGTTTCCTTATAAAGCTCCCACGGAACCGTAATACCGACGGAGCCCCAGAGAATACCGCCGAAGCCTCCGCCCACGGGTGCGATATCCGCGAATCTCCCCTCCGGACTCTGGCAGTCCCGGATGGCCTGAAGCTGGCGTTTCAGAAACTCCGTGCAGTCGGCCATGGAAAGTGCGGTCGGCGCAAAGACGGACAGATCGCCGGACCAGCCCATGCGTTCATTCCGCTGCGGACAGTCTGTCGGAACAGAAATAAAATTATCACGCAGGGACCATACAATATTCTGATACAGGCGGTTGATGAGCGGATCGGAGCAGGAAAATTCCGAAGTGACATCCGCCGAGCTTAAGGCGATGCCGCGAACGGACTGAAGCGGCAGCGGATCATTCGTGCCGGTGATTTCAATGTAGCGGAAACCGTGCTGCGTGAAATGCGGACAGACGGTCTGCGCGCCGGCCCGAAGGACAACCGTATCCTGCGCGAGTGCGCCGCGGATATTTTCGAGCATCAGCATCCCCGCATTTTCCGCGTATTCCGGCATATCCGGGTACAGCATTTCCGCGAAGCGAAGCACCAGGACCTGTCCATCCGTTCCCGTGACATCGATCTCGGGGACACCGGCAATATTCTGGCCGAGGTCATAGACATAGACGCCCGGACGAGGCTCAAAGAACGCTTTTGCCGGGATGGTTTCCACTGCCTGTACTCCGCGGTCCTTCTGGGGAAGGAAGCGGACAGAATCATAGCTGATCATCTCAGGCGGTGCGAACGGACCCTGGCGCATTTCGCCGATAAAAGCGTTTTCTTCACTTAAGGGAATGGAAACCGCAGCTTCCCAGCCGGATTCCAGGCCCTTTCTGAGGTCTTCGATTTCTCCCTGGAACAGGCTTCCGTAGACGACGGGACCGTCCTGGCTGGCTTCCCAGTTCTCTTCGGAAGTTGTCACAAGCTCTTCACTGCCGTCCTCATACTCCAGCTTCAGACAGCCGATCATACTCAGTCGGTCGCCAAAGAAATTCCAGTTTTCTCCGGTATAGGAGATGGCGCCGCTCCACCAGCCTTCCGCAAGATATGAAAACCAGCTGTTCTCTCCCGGAAGAAGCAGCTCAGTCACATCGTATTCCTGATAATAATGTGTTTTGTTGTATTGCGACAGACCCGGCGCAAACCAGTCTTTTCCGGCCTTTTTGCCGTTAAAATACAATTCATAAATACCGCGCGCAGTTGCACGGACAGTGGCCTTTTTCAGCGCCTTATGGATGCTGAAACGGGTACGGAGCATGGTCATGCCGCCGTAACTCGGGTCGGAAAGCGTGAAGAAGCCTTTTTCGCCGCCGCTGAATTTGCTGCCACCGGCAAAGCACGAATACAGGAGGCTCTCCGGCTTCCGAAGGTTCCGGATCTCGAGATCGGAGAAGACGGCTTCCTGCCCGGGAAGCAGCCGTACGCCGATATCCGAAAGCAGCGGGAAGCAGATGAAGTTTCCGCCGGCGCCGATCGGATTCAGGTTCCAGCCCATGCCGCCGAAGGGCGAGCCGCTTTTGGTGAGGCGCGAATCGTCAAAAAAGACGTCGATTTCACCGTAGACGGCTTTGATAAGGATCCTGTGAGGCGCGTTCATATTCTCCCGGGAGAGCAGTTCTTCGGGGATTTCGAGCTGCTGAACCTCATGATCGGACTCGTCTTTGGTGTATCCTGTCCGAAGCGCTGAGAAACGTGCCGGCTTTCCGGAAGGAACCTCGGAAATATCGAGACGAAGCTCGATGTAATTCCCATCCGGACCGCTCATCGCGCCCTGAATATTCTTGTTTCTGTCCATCAGCCGGAGATCGTTTCCGCCAAAAAGAAAGCCTGCTTTGGTACTGCCCGGAAGGATCTCTAAGGTGTAGCTGAACTGAAAGACAGACATCGTGTGTGCAGAAAGCATCCGGTCTTTCGAACCGATCCACTGTGCACCGGAGAAAATGTTGTCAGTCATGGCAATCATTCCTTTCTTTTAAAAATGTCGCTTTTAATCGAAAATCGTATTTTTCCGAAGAATATTTCTGACCCATATCATAACGGAAAAACCCGGTAAAATCAAGCAAAGATCGGGTGCAGTGCGGGAAGTGTCCGGACACGGCAGTAAATGTACGTTTTTCGTAAATACAGGAACTTTGCCTTGCATACGGCTTTCTCTTTGTGCTAAGATAGAAAAGCAGTCCGAGTGTGCGGACAAAAACGGAAGCCGCATCTTGTTCGAACCGCTTTTTTGACATCTATCAGAGGACGGATAAGGAGAAAAACGATGAATATCTGGCATGACATTGATGAATCCCGTGTAAAACCGGAGGATTTTGTGGCGGTCATTGAGATCACAAAAGGCAGCCATGTAAAATATGAGCTCGATAAGGAAACAGGTCTTCTTTCAATGGATCGGATCCTGTTTACCGCAACCCATTATCCGATGAATTATGGCTTCATCCCGAAAACATACGGCGATGATAAGGATCCGCTGGATGTTCTCGTGCTGTGCTCGGAGCCGATCATCCCGATGACTTTAGTGCGCTGCCGGCCGATCGGAGTGATGCGCATGGAAGATGACGGCGCCGGCGATGAGAAGATCATTGCAATTCCTGTCGGCGATCCGACGTATATGAAATATCGCGATATCAGCGAGCTTCCGATGCATATTTTTGAGGAAATGCAGCATTTCTTCCGCCATTATAAAAGTCTGGAGGGCAAGAAAACCGTGGTGAATGAGCTTGGCGGCGCGGATGAAGCGATCGAAATTATCGAAGGGTGCATCCGGAATTACCACCTGAAGTTCGGCTGAGGAAGCGCACGCTCATAAGCCCGGGAGATTCCGCGGCAGCGGAATTGTTTCAGATAAGCTGAAAGGAGAAATCGTTATGCGGACAGCATTTGTAACAGAAGAACCCTATAGAAGCGAGTTTCTTGAAATAGCGCGGAGGATGCCCTGCCTGAGTCCTGCGCTTCCGAAGCACTTTGTGCGGCTGATGCAGATGAACCGCGGCGCATTGGGGTCCATGACCGGGGCGGGAATGGACGAAGAAGGACTGGAAAGAAAAAACCCGGTGATCGTCGCGCTCGGCGACAGTGTGACAGCGGGACATTTTGAGTGGGCAAGGGAGCTTTCGGAAATTTTCGCGAATTTCCCGAAAACGGATGAGGAACGGGAGGCATTCATAAGAAGGCATGAGATGATGGCCAGACGTTCCGCAAAAGAAGTCGAGGAACTGTTCGAGCGCGGAGAGCTTCAACTGAATCCGCCTGTTGAGATTACGGATGCCAGAGAATGCTACCTTGAAAAATTCCGTGCAATGCTGATTGACCGCTTTGAGCAGACTTCTGTCAGCACGATCAATGCCGGTATCGCCGGCGACAACCTCGTGCAGATGGCGGCGCGCCTGACGCGCGACGTAATCCGCTATCAGCCGGATCTTGCGATCATCAACGGATCCCTGAACTGGAATCCGGAGCTTGGCACAACTTCAGAGTACAAGGAAATTCTGCGCGGAATGATCCGGCGGGTGAAGGCAGAGACAGAAGCGGATCTCGTGCTTCTTACGCCGAACGCGGAGCTTCCGAATCCGCTTTTTCCCAGTAAACCTGTTCCCGGCGAAACACTTGCCGATCGTGTCCGCGCGATCCGTGAGCTTGCGTCGGAAGAAGAGGTCTGCCTGGCAGACTGCTATGCGGTGTGGGAAGAAGCAAGGGCGCAAGGCATCCCTTTTGAAAAACTTCTGGCGAACGGAGTCAATCATCCCTCTGTTACGGGACATGAGGTCTATGCGGTCACTTTGATGAAATTGGTAGAAAATGCACAGGCATGAAGCAGAAAAAGAAAATGGACGGTAACCGGGGAAAACATTATTATTAGCATGACAGCTAAGCGCGGCAGAGACAGAGAACGCACACTGCACTGCCGCGCATCAATTTCACAGGAGGCCGTATAAATGAAGCAGAAATCAGCTTTTCTAGAGAAGATTCCGATGGAAGCCCGTCCGGGTGTCCGCTACTGGGTGCCGGCTGCGGCGATGGACGAGACAGATTTCAGAGAAGAAATCCGGCAGCTTTATGCACGAGGCTTCGGCAGGATTGAGCTTGTCGTTTTATCCGGAAGGAATCCGGAACTGGACCGTTCGGAGGACGGCTGGGGCACAAAAAACTGGGACAGAATGGTTCGTATCGCGGCGGACGAGACCGAGAAGCTCGGGATGAAGCTCGATATCGCAAACGGCCCCGGCTGGCCGATCAGTTCGCCGGCGATCAGAGACGCAGACGATCCGGCGGCGCTCCGGGAACTGACTTACGGCGAATTCACGTTGTCTGCCGGTACGCATTATGAAGGCCCGCTTCCCGAAAGAAAGACGGTCCGCCCGGAAGGAACGCCGAAGCTTGTGGCAGTGATGGCTTATCCGGAGGTCTCGGAAAGGATTCTGAAGCAGTCCGGGTATATCGATCTTTCTGCGGCGCTTTCCCCCGACGGGAAGAGCCTGTGTTTTGATCTTCCGGAAGCTTCGGAAGGAACGACGGGCCAATACCGCATCTTTGCCTTCTACGAACAGCCGGCCGTGCATAAGATCAATTCCGGGATGAATTATGTCATTGATCACCTTGGAAAAGCAGGCGTAGAGGCCTGCAAGGCTTACTGGGACCCGATTTTTGAAAAGTATGACTATCCGTCAATGGAGTCTTTTTTCTGCGATTCCCTGGAGTATGTCGTGACCCTCGAGTGGACGCCGGGCTTTGAAACCTTCTTCGAAGAAAAATACGGCTATGATCTCCGGCCTTTCCTGCCGGTCGTCGGGGAGCATCCGTCCATCCTTGCAGTGCCGGAGGTGGCAGGCTGCAGCTTTGAAGACCCTAAGATCGGTGAGATGGTGAACCGGGAATTCATGGAAGCCCTGACGTACTGCTACTGCGAGAACCACCTTCGCGGCCTTGAGAAGATGGCGAACGCCTACGGCAAGACGATCCGTTACCAGGTGGCATATAATAAACCTTTTGAAGAGGAAATCAGCGCGCTGTATCCGGGAATTCCGGAGAATGAAGCGCTCGGCCGTCCGACCTTTGACGGCATGAAGGATATGGCCGCGGCGGCGCATCTCGGAAGGAAAAAGCGTTACAGCTTCGAATGCGCGGCGGAATTCGGCTTCGGCTACAACCAGACCTATGAGGATCTCCTGTGGTGGATCAAACGCGCCCAGATGGCAGGCATGAACGCACAGGTTATGCATGGCGCATCCTATTCCGGCGCATATTACGGACGCCTTTCGGAGAACGGCCGCGTCCCCGGCGCCGAATGGCCGGGTTATGAGGGCTTCGGTAAATTTGTCTCCAACAACTGGAACCGGACGCTTTCCATAGAGGACGCGCGAAAGGTCCTTGACCGGATCGCGCGGACAAACAGGATCTTCCTCGGTACGAAAAAAGTGGACGCTGCGATCTTAAGAAGCGACTACACAAATACCGGAGACGGCGGGGAAGGTTGCTTCTACAATGACGGTGGAAAGCTGCAGAACGCAGGATTTTCCTACGAATTTGTATGCGAAAGCCTGCTGAAGCTTCCTGTGTGCCGGGTGAAGGACGGTGTACTGGATCCGGAAGGCCCCGCATACCGGGCCCTGATCGTGATGCCCGGGGTCGAGCTTTCCCTGGAAGGCATCCGCACGCTTCGAAGACTGCAGCGCGAAGGACTGCCGGTCGTGCTGTGCGAAGAGCGTTACCCCTGCCGTTTCTACAGCGATTATGCGGATGAAAAGCGGCGGGAGGAATGGGAAGAAGAGTTTGCTGCGCTTCTTTCTTCGGCAAAAGAAGCCGGGCTCGTATCTATGATTGAAGACGTTCCGGAGACGCTCCTGTCGAGGGGCATCGGACCGCGTATCCGCACCCAGTGCAGCCACGACCTGATTACTGCCGTTCACGAGACGGAAGACTTTAATTTCTACATCCTGTATGCAAATAACAGGGTTGAATTTGACTGGAAGGACCTTTCTTTCGGAACGACCCACGTCAGCGGCGGCTTCCGGCCGGGAACAACGAAAAACACCTATGAGCGTCCGGGCGACGCGAGCCGCAGCTATGCAGAGCTTTCCATCGAAAGCCGCGGGCCGCTGTCCGTTTATGATCCGTGGAACAATAGCATCCGTCCTTCGGGCCTTTCGGCGGACGGGACGAGGGTAAAGGGCGGACTGTGGATCGAAGAGGATGAGATGCTGATCCTGGCGGAAGATAAGACCGGCTGTCAGGAACCGGCCGGCCGGAAAGCGTTCGCGGCGGTTTCGCCGGCTTCGGAATTGAATCGGATTCCGATCCGCTTCGAGCGGCTGCAGGTGAATGCGTTCGAACCCGAAAAGCCCGAGGAATACTCTTTCCTCCGCAGCAGGTTCTCTGCGGAAAGCCGCACCTATATCATCGAGAAGGCGGAGGATTTCGCAAAAATCGATCCGGAACTGGAGCACTTTGCTGGAAAAGGCACGTATTCCGGCAGCTTTACGGTTGAAAAGAAGGACGGAATCCGCTACATGCTGAAGCTCGGAAAAGCAGCCGACACCCTTCTTGCTGCTGTAAACGGACAGGAGGTCGAGGGCCTGGACCAGGTCTTCAGACGGGCTGATATCACGGACCTTATTGCGGACGGCCGGAACCTGATCAGCGTCCGGGTGATGACGAATCTTCACGCGCGGCTGACGAAATCCTTTGATCCGAAAGACTATGAACACACACCTTTCTGTCCGCCGTCGATGGAACACCGCTCGGGGCTTTTTGAGGAACCGGGCTTCCCGATCGGCGTGGAAGAATATTCTGATTAAGGCTCTAAACAGAAAAAGAAGCATTCTGATATGGAAAATCCGATCCGCCGGGGACAGGCCCCGGCGGATTTTTTACAGCGTTCAGGTGGAAAATCAATATTCAAAAAGAACCAAGGTTCAGTTATAATGGTATCTGTCAAAATGGATATATCAGACGAAAATGAGGTTGAAACGATTGAAGAAAAGGCGGAGCGAATTCAGAAAAGCCGGTGTCAGAAGCACGATTCCCGTGAAGATTGTCCTGATTTTCACGGCGCTTCTGGTGCCGATTTACGCGCTTCTCTTGATTTCGGCCGGCGCCTATCTGAACTCCATTGAAGAGCAGGCGCTGCAGAATACGCAGTCGATTCTCGATATCAACATGGCGGAGCTTGAATCCGAAATCAGCCGGATTGACTCTTTTTATTATAACCTTTTGGAAAATGATACGGCTTTCCAGCGGCTGAAGCGATGGACCGGAAGCGACGATGACAAGCTCGCGCTGTTCAGGGTCAATCAGACGCTCCGGCTCCAGAACCCGATCATTTCGGTTCCTTCGTCGTTTTATCTGTATCTGGAGGCGGCGGACCGGCTGCTTTTCCATGACAATACGCATGCGCCTGCGGAAGTGATCGGACTCAGGCAGAAGATCGAGAGAACCTGGTTTGTGAGCCGGAATATCAACTGGGAAGTCGGTACGGTAGACGGACAGCCGTTTCTGTTCCATACGATCGGAGACGACGGCTTGTACGTCGGAGCAATGATCGACCTTAACCAGATTATGGCGCGCATACAGCGGGAGATCCCGTACGAGCATGTGACGGTACAGCTTGCAGAGAAGAATGATCCTGTGAAAACGCCGTTTATTATATCAGAGGTCCATCGGACAAAGCATTTCATCCGGGTTGACCTGGACAGAGGAGAGATCCGCGAAAGCATGCCTGTGGTATCCAGGATTGTCCTCGCAGTAGGATTCGTACTGGTTATTGTGCTTCCGATCCTGCTGGTCCTGGTTTTTATGCAGATGATCGTGCGTCCGATCCGGCGGATCGAAGAGGGCATGTTCCATCTGGGCTCCGGCGAGCAGGATTATCGAATTCCGGAGTTTAAAGCATCGCGCGAGTTTGTGGGAATGAGGAATTCCTTCAACAACATGGCTTCCGAGATCGAGACGCTGAAAATACAGCATTACGAAGAGGCGCTCGAGCGGGAACAGATGATGCTGCAGAACCTTCTGCTGCAGATCCGGCCGCATTTCCTGCTGAATTTCTTCAACCAGATTTTCAGCATGGCGGAACTCGAGGACTATGACGGCGTCAAAAAAAGCAGCCTCTATCTGTCGCGTTTCTTCCGTCACCTGTTTCGTTCGGACCGGGTCGCGACCTACAGGTCTGAGCTGGAACTGGTAGACGCCTACCTGGAGCTTATGGAAGAGCGTTTTACGGACTGCTTCACAGTCACGAGAGACTACGATGAGAAACTGATGGAGTACCGGGTCCCGCCGCTGATCGTCCAGAATTTTGTAGAGAATATTTTTAAATACGCGGTGAGTGACGGAAACCTGATCGATATCCGGCTGAGTCTGAAAAAAGATAACGGATACGTTGTGATGACCGTACAGGACGACGGACCGGGCATGGAAGAAGAAATGCTTCGGAAGATCCGCGAAGTCAAGCCGATTGAAAAGGCGGACGGTACACACATCGGTATTTACAATTCACAGTACCGGATGAAAAAGCTCTGCGGTGAAAACAGCCGGATTGAGATCGATTCCGTACTGACAGAAGGAACAACCGTGCGGATCATGATACCCGAGACAAAATCCTGAAGACCCGCAGCAGATCATGAGAGATGCATAAAATGATGAACGGCTGCCGGTCAGCAGCCGGATCATAATGACAGAAGCTGCAGAAATCGGCCTGATTCGGAGGATGTGGAGAAACTATGACGAAAGATACCATACTGATTGTTGATGACGAAAACCTTACAAGACGCGCGCTGATTTCCGGCATCCGCTGGGAAGAACTCGGGATCGGGAGTATCCTGGAAGCGGGTTCCGCCGCTAAGGCAAAAGAAATCCTGCAGAGTGAAAAGGTCGATCTTGCCCTGATTGACATCGAGATGCCGGGCGAGTCGGGGCTGGATCTCCTGGCGTGGATCCGCGCAAATATCAGCGAGGACCTGCCGTGTTCTTTCCTGACCTGTCATGCTTCCTTCAACTATGCACAGGCAGCGATCCGCTACGGATCCTTTGACTATCTGCTGAAGCCGGTGAATTATGAAGAAGTCGAGAACCTGATCCTGCGCATGATCGGCAGGACGCGGGAAGTGCGCGAGAACCAGGAAATCTCCGAATACGGCCGCCAGTGGATCCACGAGCGGGAGATGGAAGGGAAAAAGCACGAGAAGGCTCCTTCCTCTACAGAAGAAATCGTTGACAATATGATCAGCTATATCCGTTCCCATCTTTCGGAAAAGCTTTCGCTGTCGGACCTCGCGCATGACGCGGGGCTGAATCCGAACTACTTTAATAAAGTATTTAAGGAACGGGCAGGCGACACCGTGAACCAGTTTATTATCAAGGAAAAGATGGCGCTGGCGGCACGTCTTCTTCGGGAAGGTAATCTGAAGTCTTACGCGATTGCGGAGTCCCTCGGCTACGACAACTACGCGAACTTTGTCAATATGTTCAAGAAAATCTATGGGAAATCACCAAACTCCTACGCGGAGGAAAATCGGTAAAGAGGACGCTTGATGATACTTCGAGCCTGCGAGATAGTGTGTCTTCTGAAGTGTATTGGAACCTACACTGAAGAAGACACACCATCTCGCAGGCGAGTTCGGCCACGCAGGCGAGTTTTGCTACGCAGGCGAGTTTGACCGCTCAGGCGGGCTTGGTACAGGTGGATTTTTTACAACTTCGGGGCGGATTTGAAATATTCAAATCCGCCCCGAAAAACGCTACAATGCAATCACCTTAAGAAAAACAGGAGGAAATCATTGTGAAGAAGATTTTAGCGCTTATCCTT
>CAMVNR010000022.1 GCA_947168905.1 uncultured Lachnospiraceae bacterium | reverse complement strand
TTCGACCTGATTTGCGCAAATACAGCATGGAAGTCCGGTCGTAGTCATGATATAATCATGCTATAATATCGAGGAGAATCACTCTTTTAGGAAGGCTTTTATGTTAATTGCTGTTTTCGATGACCAGAAAAAGGACCGTGAAAAACTTGTCCAGATTATATCCCGGTGGGGAGATGGAAAAGGATATAAGGATATCTTTGTTCATCAGTTCTCTGAGATCAACGGACTTCAGTTCACCCTCGATAACTACCGGCAGCCGGATGTCTTTTTCCTTGATATTATGACCCCGGAAAGCCGCAGTGCCGGTTTCATACTCGGCGAAAAGATCCATGCTTTGAATCCTCAGGCCAGGATCATTTTTACAACAAACAGCAGTGAATACATCACGAATGCTTTTGAGATATCTGCATTTCGATATCTGCTGAAGCCGCTGAATCCGGATAAAGTTACAGCTGCACTGGATCAGATATATGCATCGTTTCACCAGAAAGCACAACACATGGCTATTTTCCGCGGCTTCGGTAAACAACGCATCGTTGATTATGATGAGGTTGTTCGGATTGCAGCGTCAACAAAAGCCCATCTGGGAACGGTATATCTCATTGACGGAACCTCTTTCGAAATCAGCCTCTCCTCTGTTACTGAGCTCATCGAAAAGACTCTGTCCAACGACTTTGTCCGCTGTCACCAGAGCCATATCATCAATATGAATCATATCACCGCATATGATTCTCATTATGTAACACTTCGGGACGGGACGGCGGTACCGATCAGCCGGGGGGAAAAAGCCGCTTTCCTGAGTGCCGTGATCGAGCATTATAAAAAGGATTACTGACTATGGGTTGGACGCTCTATGAAATATTGCTGAATGTCTTTCAGGGCTTTCTCTTTACCTGGTTTGTACAGAAAATGCTTCCAAAGAAGCATAACTACAAAACATGGTCTTTCTTCGTCTGCAGTCTCCTGACTGCTGCCGCGCTTTCTACATACATATTCTTTCCGATGCCACGATGGGATACCTGGATCTGGGGCTTTATTATCTTATGGTCTTTTCTTTTTTTCAGTGGCTCAATTATGCTGAAAGTCTTCTGGGATATGACGGCTATCGTCATTTCCGGAAGCGTCGCAGGGTTCAGTTACTATCTGTTTTGTCTGATCTTTCGTACAAATCCGGATCTTCTTTTAGTCCCGGGATTCCCACGGCTGATCTTCACAGTATCAAGCAATCTGCTTATGTGGCTGACATTTTTCCTGGTCTGCAAACTTTTCCCGGAAAAATCTTCGGCTGTACGCCCGTCTTTCCTGCTCCTCGTCACTGTTATTTTCTGTGTCTTCCAGATTGATATTTATTTCAGATTGGTTACATCGTACGACATACCCGTCCTATGGTTCTCCGTCGGGTGCATCATATCTCTTACAATCGGTGTGGTGACAATTATTGCAAACCGCCTGATTGTCCGGTATGAACAGGAAAAGCAGCAGTATCATTTTTTGGAAGGGATGATGCAGGAAATAAATACCCGGAATGAAGAACAGCAGGAACTATTCGATTCCTTGCGGGAACTTCGGCATGACATTCGAAGTTATGTCAGTGATGTCCGGAAGATGGTCGAGAAAGGTGAAATCGAAAAGATGCCGGCGTTTCTGGACGAAATCGAAAAAAAAGTCCAACCGTTATACAGTTCCGGTAATCACGCCCTCGATTCTGTTTTATCAGTAAAGCTTACAAAAATGCAGGGATCCGGAATTGAATTTCGAGGCTCCAATCTGCATTATACAGGCGGTATGAATATTGAAGACTACGCTTTGTGCTCTCTTGTCTCCAACATGCTGGACAACGCAATTGAAGCGCTGAATATGAGAAAAGAGTGTTCAGGAGAACGATATATTTACCTGAAATTTGCGTATATGCCGGCAGGACTTATGATTATCTGCGAGAACCCGCTTCTCGGCGTTCTGCCGAAAATGCAGGGAAAAACACTTTTCACTCATAAAAATGAAACCTATCACGGACTTGGGATTTCGATTATGGAAAAAATAGTGCATAATGCAGGTGGACAGCTGGATATCCTGGTAAATAATGATCTTTTCCAGGTCGTAGCTTTGATTCCCCCGAAAAAAGATTCTGAAGCTGTATCTGAGTAACGGACTAATCTCTGGCATTCAGGCGGCTGCGTTTCAGGTACTCATATGCGTGGTAAGATGGCTTTGCCATCCCCCGCGTCTGAAAATGATTCATTGTATAATATGAGGAACAGCCCTTTCCTCTCACCAGTCTTCGTCCAGCTCTGTCGCTCTTCCATCCTTCAGACTATACCGCACAATCCGCTGTTTCAGCTGCTGCGGCTCCGAATTATCTTCATACACAAAGTAAAGTCCATCCTCATCGCTTCCGTAAAATAGCCTTCCGAACACCTGATTCCGGCCTTGATCGAGCATTTTTTCTTCGCTTTCTTCCTCCAGAATCAGATTTCCTTCAAAATCCGTCACTTTCAGCTTCTTTGTCTTAAAGTCCGGGAGCTTGGGATAAGTATATCCGATAATACGATCATCCTCCAGAAACAGCACTTCATAATCCTCTTCTTCACTGAAAAGCAGCTCCGGGGCAATCGTTTGATCTTCAAAATGAAAGGCATATACCTGGTTGTCACCGGACGATACCGCGGTCATCAGAATTCTGTCGTCGAGTATATAAAATGCATACGGCACAAAATCAAGCCGGCCTTTGTAAAGCACTTCTCCTTCTCCGCCTTCGATCGGATACCTTACAAGCTCCAGGTCCGACGACAGCAGATATTCTCCGTCTTTTTCCGTTATTCTCTGTTCGACCACTGACAGATAGACCTGTCCCTGAAAGATCTGAATGACCGGAACTCCCTGACATTTCTTCTGATACAGCGTTTTCCTCTCTCCGTTTTTCAGAGAATAGCTCTGAAGTTCCGCATACAAAACTTCTTCGCCATCTATGATTTCCGAACGGTTCCCGCAGATCACCATGTTTGCTTCATCGTACAGGATCATACTATTTGACAGCGGCAAAATGTTTTCATTCACACCTGCCAGCTTTAATAGTCTCTTCCGGTTTCTTCCATCTGTTTTTTCTCTGAAGATATACCAGCCGCCTCCGCCATCGCTGAAATCAATACCGACCCAGTAAAGATTTCCATCCGATACGCCAAGTCCCAGCCCTTCTCCGATCCATGCGTTGCAGTCCATTAAATCATGCGTACATTCCGCGCGTCCGCACAGCGGTCTGATCGTATCGCCTTTCCGGTCATAATAATACAGATACTTTTCCCCTGTCTCACGACGGTGGAGAAAGTAACCGGTTCCCTGAATCACGCAGAATTCCGAGAAGCGCTGTGTACTGATCCGTTCAGGCGCATCATGATCCTGCGGCTGATTCCCGCATCCGCTGCCAAATAACAGCACAAATACTAAAATGGCACTGAGAACCTTTCCTTTCATGAACGCCTCCTGTTTTTTCGAATCATCAGGATAACTGCCCCTGTGAAAGCAATTCCGAAGAGAAGAACCGCGATCATGATTATCCTTCCTTTTTGCGGATGCTCCTGCTCTCTTCCTCCCCCGGGTTTCTCTGTTTCCTCAGCTTCCGTTTTCTCTCCTTCCCGACTCTCTTCAGCCATAACCCGATCCCGCATCTCTTCATAACGGTCTCCAAAGCGCCACTTAAGATAGCTGAGCCTGTCCTCCTCCGATAAATCCTCTCCTCCGATTGTACTGAGATATGAGACAATATCCTTTTCTGGTCTGGCACAGACCCTGATCACGATTTCATCTGAAACCGTCACCGTGTCCGCATACATCGGATCCTTGCACTGCAGTGTACAGTCGGCATGAATGATCATATACCCGCGTTCGACGTCTTTTTCATTGATCACGAGCTCGCCTTTGTAGACAGGCTCGTTCTGTCCCGGCGAATATTTGACACCTTCAGAAGCTGTCACCGTGTCTACGGCATCACCCTTACGGACCGTTATCACAGCATCCTCCAGTTCAGCCTCTCCCTGATTCCTGCCGTATACCTGAAAATACTGCTCCTCCATATCTGCAATAACAACACCGGCTTCAAAATCGACATTCTGCATATAACAGTCTCCCGCATCCGGTTCCTGATTCAGGACAATCTCAATAGAATACCCGGGATAGACTGGTTTTTCTTCCGCTGACATCACGCTTTCCGCCGCCGATTCCTCTATGGCATACACCGAAGAAAAGTGGGAAAAAAATAACATCAGGAGCAGTGACATAGTAAGTTTTTTCAGTACCATTTTTACCATAACGCCTTGATTCGCCATACAGTATTGTTGATTGATTATTAACATCAGTTCGGCAGAAAATCCGCAGCAGGAGCACCTAGCCTTACCATGTAAGGCCCATACTGAACGTAATAAAGGTATGCAGTTCCGGATGCCGACAGGGGGATCCCCGTGCATGCCCCTGTACCGGTTGATTCAAGAGTGGAAGACGGCGTATTTTCTGTTCGGTAATAACCTCCGCATCCCGAACCAGTCGACAGAAATGCCGTGCCTGAAACTATTAGTTCATGACCGTATGACTGCTGGACGGACATCCCGGAGGCCTTTGCATATCCAGTCACCGAGTTCACCGTGGTCCACAGCTTATGCTCCCCGCTTGTACACATACCATAGTTTACAAATGCTCCTGTGTGTTCATATGATACTGCATTTACTCTTACAGGCAAAGATAGTATCAATGATAAAGTTACTGAAAATACAGCAGCGGCGGTAAACCATTTCTTCTTAAATTTTTGTTTCATGAAATCCTCCTTCTTAACCAGAGAACCGGGCCTTAAGTTGTAATTTTTCAGATTATACCAGTTCCCGGCACATAAAAACATGACGCATTTGTCCAAAATATCATTTTTCTATTCTGATTTTTATATACTTACATACTTGTTTCGATTACATACATAGCCGCCATAAACAGCAGGCATAGTATCGTCACAATCTCAGTCGTTGTTACATGGTTTGTACCCCCCCAACTCTATCAAAGAGTGGCGTTGTTTTCCACATCCACGGTTCTTCATTTTCTGTTCTTCAGGCTGTCTGGAACCTTCGCTTCAAAAGCGCCTTTATAACTGGCTCTTCCGGCTCCCCGAACGGCAGCGTTCCGAACCAGTTTCAGCAGTGCCTGCAGCATTTTTTCGTTTCTTTTTATTTGCTCACATGGCTGCAATTATCATCGACATTACTTGCTTCTGTTTTGTCTTATACTTCGCTTTCGTTTCAAAGCCTCCTTTTTCAGTGCTTTCCATTAAAAAACATTGATATATACATGCCTTTTACGAATAAACCTTATTGAACTTTGTAAGTAAGATACCTTTACGGAGTCACATCCAATAAAAGATCTTACAGACTTACTGTTCAGTTATGTCTCTCTTTAGAATCAATTCTTTTTGTCACCTGCTTCTGTAGTTTTTCCGGCACAGATGCCTCAAATGTACCGCGATCACTTGGCATCCCAGCACCGTGCTCTGCATTTTTCATGACCCTTCGAAGAATCCATTTCAATACCGTTTTCTTCATGTGCTCTCATCCTCCTGATTATTTTTATTGTCAGAGATCCATGGCTGACTGACAGCTTTAGTATAGCAAATTCCGATCCTCTGCAGGATGAATTGTCATAATACGCAGGTTTTCTGACAAAACTTGCATAAAACTAGCCGGATTAGCCAAACATTTGACTGTTCTATAGCCAACATCTTGATGTTATTTTGTCAAAACACGCAGATATTCTGTCAAAATACGCACTTGCCGCACCTCCCGAAAGATGTTATGATACGAACATACATTACGGGAGGTTTTTTATGCTGATCGCGGTATGTGAAGATGAGCTGAGGATGAGCGACGAAATTGTTGCTTATTGCAAAGAGTGGGAAATCCTGCATAAGGATTGTCCATTGACAATTCACGTCTATGAAACCCCGGAATCACTTCTGAATACTCACGGACACCCTCTCGATTATGATCTGTTCTTCCTGGATATCGAATTCGGTCAAAATGCTTCCATGAACGGCTATCGCCTCGCCGAAATTATACGCGAACATAACCGGGCATCTGTCATAGTATTCATCACCAATTCAAAAAACTATATGCTGGAAGGCTACCAGGTTTATGCGTACCGTTACCTCTTGAAGCCTGTATCAGAAGCAAATATATTTGACTGTCTGTATCACTGTGTCACGGATCTGCTTGCCGGTACAGACCCCTTTTTACCGCTGGTGAAGAAAGACGGCATCAGCCGTATTCGTATTAAAGAAATCATTCTGGTAGAAAATGGCTTGCATTCTGTCACAGTTCGGACTGTGAGCGGTACAGAAACTGCACGGATTTATGAAAAATTTGAAGACTATGTCACCGTATTTCCGGCCGAATGGTTTGTGAGGGTTCAGCGTGGACTTATAGTGAATGTACTGTATATAACAAAGTTTACAAAAGATACTGTGTATCTCTCAACCGGAACGGATTATCTCATCGGCCGTCGATATCGCAGCACTGTTTATGAACGGCTCCAGCAGTTCTTTGTCGGAGGCAAAAAATGACCTCTTCCAACTGGTTTTGGATTCCCTATGAACTTCTGTTAAACCTTTTTCAGGCTTTCCTCTTTACCTGGTTTATAGACCATATGCTGATAAAGAAGAGTCGCGAACGAATTTCTTTCTGGATCTGCGTATTGCTGACTTTTCTCGGGTATTCCGCATTCCTTTTTGACAGCGATTCGATCATCCTCGCTTTCTTAAGTTCCTGGGTCAAACTGATCCCGGCTGCTTATTCTGTTATCTTCTACCGCGATCATTGGTGGAGCAAAGCCTTATGGATTATTACGCTTTTTGTTATTCCTTCTACTGTATCGGCCTTTAGCTATTATAGTTTTGGTATGTTTTTCGACAAAACCTTTCAGTCATTTCTTCTGCCGAGTTGGGAACGAATCGGTTTTACGCTTTTTGCTAATATTCTGATGTGGTTTGTTCTCTTCATGATTGTCCGGTTTTTCTCTGGTCTGCGGGAAAATAACCACAGCAGGCCGAAATCAGTTGTCTTTCTGATCCTTATTCTTACTGTGGCTAATCTGGCTGCAGAAGCGATGTATTACCTATATCCACAAGGAGATCTAAGCACGACTCTGTTCTTCATTGTCTCCCTGTTCTCCCTATTCATCTGTCTGTCCACACTGTTTCTCTATCGTTCTCTTGTATTATACAGCAAACAGTCAGCTGATATTAATTATATTCAGGGCCAGAGGAATGCCATTGACTCCAGACTGGCGGAAATCAGTGAAATGTACTCTATGATGCAGATGCTGAATCATGATATCCGGAAGCATATGCAGGTAACAGAAACCATGCTATCCAAAAATGAAATTGAAGAGAGCCGTTCTTATCTTGCCGAAGTATCCAGTAACCTTGAAAACCTGTTCTCCACCGGCTGTTTGCCCCTGGATTCGGCATTAACTGTTCGTAAAAAACTGTTGGAAGAAAAGAAGATCGGTTTTATCTACGAACTCTGTGATCTGCAAAAACTCCCCTTATCAACCTCAGATTTCTGCGCCGTCATCATGAACCTATTAGACAATGCGGCTGAAGCATGTGAACGCTATTATGGTGAAACATTTGATCATTTTGTCAGCTTGTCCATCCGACACCGCGAAGACATGTTTTTTATTGAAGTCGTAAACCCCTGCCCCTCCCGGCCGTTAAAGAAAAGAAACGGGCTCTTCGTTTCAACCAAAGATGCCCCAGGCCATGGCCTTGGACTGACAGTTGTAGAGCATATCACAAACAGCATCAACGGAATCTGCAGTTTCTCTCAGGACGGGCCATATTTTAAGGCTTATGTCGCACTGCCCTACTTTGAAAAGGCTGAAAGGAATAACGAATAGAAATGCTCTCTCGAATCCTTACACAGAATTTTGTTAAACGCGGTATGATCGCTGAGGAAGATTGCGAAATCTACGAATATGGTTTTGATATCACAATCTATACGATCTGGTCGACGGCGGCGTTGCTTCTTCTGGGGTTTCTGCTGCGTCAGTTCATCCCGGCGGCGATTCTGGTAATCGGTTTCTATACCTTCCAGTCCTCCGGCGGCGGGTATCATGCAAAAACACACCTCAGATGTTTTCTGACGATGGTTGTCGGGCTTCTCGTCGGGCTCTCCGCTGTATTTATTAAGGATCATCATATCCTGCTCTGGATCCTGCTTGGGATCGGCGCGCTTCTTCTGCTCCTTGTACCGCTTGTGCTGCACCCCAACAAAACTTACCTCGAAACAGAAAGAAAGCGTCTCAC
Organism: uncultured Lachnospiraceae bacterium; assembly: GCA_947168905.1. Lineage (GTDB taxonomy): Bacteria > Bacillota > Clostridia > Lachnospirales > Lachnospiraceae > UBA1267. The sequence goes on along the minus strand of CAMVNR010000022.1, from coordinate 22,657 downwards.
GATCAAATCGATCGTGGTGACGCTCTCAGTACTTACATGTGTGGTTGTTCTCAATGTTTTCTGGAACAGGATGTTGTATGCATTCTCCGCTGTTTTCTTTCTAGCGGGGATATCGCGGATCGCCGGGAAGATTGCATATGACCGAAGTGCAGAAGCATAACTACATCTCTTTGCTGCGGGAATCTTCAACAGAAAATCGCAAATTTACAGGACAATCTCGCAGTAGTTCTCCGTCTCCGAATCCGGGCCGATGTAAATCCTGAACTCTCCGGGCTCGAGGATCTTCTTCCCCTCCGGTCCGTAGAAGGACAGCATGTCGGGCGTGATGTCAAAGGATACTTCTGCAGATTCGCCCGGCAGGAGACGGATCCGCCGGAAGCCTCTAAGCTCCTTTACGGGCCGCACGAGCGAAGAAGTCACGTCGCCGATATAGAGCTCCGGAATGGCTGTTCCCGGGACGGCGCCGGTATTTTTGACAGTACAGGAAGCCCTGAAAAGCACAGTTTCTCTGTCTTCGGGGTCCGGCACAGCGGTTTTTTCGAAAGCCCTCACCTTCACTTCTTTGTACTCAAACTCCGCATACGACAGCCCATAGCCAAAGGGATACAGCGGCCGGTTCGGAATATCCGAATAGCAGGAGGTAAACATACCGGCGTCATCCAGGTCCTTCGGCCGTCCGACGCGGTACTCATTATAAGAGATCGGGCACTGCGAAACCGAGTAGGGCAGGGACATCGGGAGCCTTCCAAACTCATTTACGCGCCCTGTCAGCACGTCCATAATGCCGGGACCGCCCATGACGCCCGGAAGCCAGGCATAGACAACAGCCTTCGAAAGCCCTGAGACTTCTCTTAAGTCCAGCGGGCGGCCGGCGAAAATCACCGTAACGATATTCGGATTTACCCTGTGTACTGCACGAAGGAGCTGCAGCTGGTTTTCCGGAAGCGAAATGTTTCCGCGGGAATGCGCCTCTCCGCTTAAGGAATAGTGCTCCCCGAGGAACAGGACCGCCGTATCGGCATCTGCGGCAATTCTTATGGCTTCTTCCTCATACAGCTCTCCAAAAGGCTCTCCGGACGCGGGAATTCCGCCCTTTCTTACCGCCTCGATGACATGCTCGCAGCGGGCGTCTTTATAATCCTCCCGCGTAAGAAGCGAGGCGCCTTCGGCAAAGGAAAACTCGTAGTCGCCCGCGAATTCCGGGCAGGCTTTTTCCACGGAGATGCAGTCTTCCTGCCGTCCCGTCGGCGCCCAGTGGCTGTTCAGCTCATGCGACACCGCGTAGGGTCCGATCATCACGATTTTTGTTTTCTTTTTCAGGGGAAGGAGCGGCCCGTCTTTGTCCGCTTCGTTTTTCAGGAGAACCAGGCTCTTTGCCACCGCCCTTCTCGCCTCTAAAAGGCTCTTTTCCTGCAGCATGACCGCAGCCTCTTTCACGGCGTCCGCATCCTTGTACGGGTTTTCAAAAAGCCCCAGGCAGTTCTTTAGTTCCAGAATTCTGAGTACTGCTTCGTCGATCAGTTTTTCCGGGACCGCGCCCTCCCTGACGAGCCGGATCAGGTTCTGAGGATAAGTGAGGGAGCACATTTCAATATCGACGCCTGCATGTACCGCCTTCTTAGCAGCGTCCGCATCATCCGCCGAAAAGCCGTCGATCACCATTTCCTCCACGGCGTTCCAGTCGGAAATCACCGTTCCGTTAAAGCCCCATTCGTCCCGCAGGATCTTTCTGAGAATGGTTTCGTTTCCCGATGAGGGCGTTCCGCCGAGCGTATTGAAGGAGGTCATGACCATCCTGACGCCGGCGCGCACCGCCTCGTGATAGGCCGGAAGATAGTACTCCCGCAGGCTGTGCTCCGAGATCTCGGCCGCGGTATAGTCGCGTCCGGCAGTCGATGCCCCGTAGCCTGCGAAATGCTTCAGGCAGGCAGCCACGTGATCCCGGAAGCCGTCCTCATCGCCCTGGAAGCCCTCGACGATTGCCCGTCCGACAAGGCCGTTCAGGTACGGGTCTTCCCCCGGGGATTCCATGACGCGGCCCCAGCGCGCGTCCCGCACCAGGTCCAGCATCGGCGCGAACGCCACGTGAATACCGGCAGCCGCAGCTTCCTTCGCGGCAATTTCCGCGCCCTTTTTCGCGGTTTCCGGGTCGAACATCGCCCCTTCGGCAAGCGGAATCGGGAAAATCGTCCGGTAGCCGTGGATCACGTCCATCATAAAGAGCATCGGGATGTGATGCGGCTGCAGCTCAAGCGCCTTTTTCTGAATTCGGTTGATCTTCTCCGCCCCGTAAACATTCAGCGTGCTGCCCATCATATACAGCTCCCGCTCCGGGATATTCTGTTCGAGCGCCGTTCCGCTGTCCTCGGCGCCTTCGATATAAAAAGCGCCAGGGACCTGCACCATCTGATAGACCTTTTCTTCGAGGCTCATGTCCTGAAGAAGCGCCTTAAGCTCCTGTCCGGTCATCTTTTCTCCTCCTTCACCTTTTATGCCTGTCTCACCTGAAATTTTCGCTGTAAATGTGTTCTGCCAGCTTCGGAGATGCAAAATCAACAATGATCCAGCCCTTCAGCCCGCTTCCGTCCGCCTTTAAGAGCCGGGCGTTTAAATTCCGAGCGAATTTGTACGGATGGCCGAATTTCGCCGTCCCGTTGGTGGAAAGGAAGTTCAGCGAAATGCTATCCCCGGACGCCTCGGAATTCCCCAGTCCGGAAAGAAAGGCGAGCCACTTGTTCTCCGTCCCGTATTTGTAGCGGTCCTGCACACAGAGGGTATAAGGCCCCTGAGGAACCGTTTCCGTGTGCAGCGTCGCCGGCGTGCGGTTGTCCTGCTCCGCCCAGCGAAGCGGCAGTCCCGCCTCTTGGCCGAGGTCGGCATCATCCGGATAGCGGATGAACAGCACGATTTTTCCGCGGGCTTCTCCGACGGTCGGCAGATGGTCTGTCAGGAGCCAGGCATCCGGACGCTCGTTCACCGCTGAAAGAAGCGCGTTCTGCAGCTTTTCGGTTTCTTCTTCCTTTCCCTGGTTCGCCGCCACAAAGACGATGAGTTCGGTCGGATGCTCCTGCAGGAAATCGTAGCAGTCCGAAAGCACCGAAGACAGCATCAGGGTCTTCGCGAACGGCCCGAAAGACTCGGTACAGTCCGTAAAGCCGTGCACCAGCTTCACGCCGTCTTCAGAAAGCGCGAGGCGGATATCGAGGTACCGGAAGCCCGCATCCAGCTGCTCCCGGATGCTTAAGTTCTGGCACTTCGAAAAATACGGAAGCTGAACGTTTCTGGTCGCGCTGTCGTGGGTTCCGGGAAGCAGTATTTCGCTGATCACCCGGTCGTCTGGCAGCTCCTTCATCCAGTCTTCGGATCCCTCCACTGCGGTTTTGTCCGAGCGCTCGTAAAGTGGTACGACGTAGATCGAAACCGGGAGCATCAGAATCATCAGGAAAAGAATCAGAAGCAGACGAAGAACCGGCGATTTCCGCCGTTTTTGACTGACCATATGCTGTCTCCTTATGAAGTATCACCGGAAGTGGCATAAAGCAGCCTTCCGGGATTGTTCGCATTCGTCAAATCTCCATACGATACGCGTATGTCGATTTTCCTCATTGCAGGTCACAAAAACCGGGCGGGTCCTTCGGAACAAAGTTTCATAAAAACTGTTCCGGTCCCCGCCCGGGCTAAAGTCTTATTTCAGACCAAGATAGGGCTTCAGGTTTTCAAAAACCACGGCGTAGCCCTCGGTAATCATATGTACGCCGTCGATCGCGTATTCCGCCTTCTGCTCGCCGTTTTCATCGTATAGACCATCGTTGACGTCGATGTAATGATACCCGTATTTTTCAGCCAGCTTCTTCACGCGCGCGCAGCACTCGGCGATGTTTTCCTTCGTCCGGTCCTTCAGCATGGCATAGGTCCATTCATTCTGGTCCGGCAGATGCTGATTCGTCGGATAATACGCCATGCAGTAAATCTCGGCTTCCGGAATCTTTTCCTTCGCAGTCCTTAAGATCTTCTCGTAATTCTCCTCGAGATGATCCTTCCATTTGTCGCCGTAGACGCGGTCGGTCATGTCGTTTGTGCCGATATTGATAAAGACCTTCGCCGGCTTCAGATCGAGAAGCACCGTATCAATCTCCCGCAGGAAATCGTCGGTCGTCGTGCCGCCGATGCCGCGGTTGTACACACGTCCCTTGACGCCGGCCGATACCGCCATCTCGGCAATCGGGAAATTCTCCATGAGAGAGGAGCCGGTGAACAGAATTCCGCCGGGCTCAACAAAGCGGTTCAGGGTCCGGTAGTTTTTCACCTTCATTGCCTGTTCCTCCTTCATTCTCTGCATCATCTGTTCGCCGACACGTTTCGTGAGTTCGGCGCTGATCTCCTTATAAAGTTCACTCTCGCGGATTTCATCTGTAATTTCCATCGTTTTCCTCCTTGATTGATCCTTTTGGCCGCTTTTCAGCTTTTATGAGAATTCGATGCTGTCTGAATGAAGATGCTGACAAGCTGCGCTTCTTCAAAATCTTTCCGCGCTGATTATAGCACAGGTTCTGCTTTGGTTTCAATTCACTGTTTTGATAAAGCTGTCAATAATTGAATCGCCCGGGTTCCCTGCCGTCCTTCTGAAAAAAACGGACAGTCTCAGCTTCGCACAACTTCCACCTCGGTAATCCCGTAGTAGGAAAAAACCGCGGCGGCTTCCTTTGAAATCCTTTCACCGCTCACGACAATCGGCACGGCGGGCGGGCAGGAAACGGTGCAGGACGAGGCAATCCGCCCGACAGCCTCCGAAACCGGAATGGTTTCTTTCGGCGAGAGGACTGCTTCCCGGATCGAGAGGACCCTTTCAGGTTCTGTGCAGAAAGGGGTGCAGAGGCTTCCTTTGGCATCGCTTTCCTCCGGGCGCTTTCTTTCCAAGCCATATGCTGCGTCCGGGAAGTCCGCGCTCTGTGCGCCTTCTCCTTCTCTCCCTTTTGATTCAGCCGAAGCTGTGCTTTTCAGCGCTTCCTCAAGTTTCTTAAGCTCCTCCGGGGTGTTCGCGGGGCTGGGCATCAGGACAACAAAGTCCGGGTCCGCGAATTCGCACTCGATCCCGGCCTCTCTTAACTCATCTGCAAGCCTTGTGCCGCCGCCGATTCCCCGCGCGTCAATACATACCTTCAGCGGTTCCGTCTCAAGCACCGGGACGCCGGATTCCTTCAGGCGCATTTTCATCCCGTCAAGAGAGCGCACAAAGTCCGCGAGTTTCTCCCGGTATCCGCCATGAAGGTACGCATTGCAGGCATCAAGCGACTGCAGGATCAGATAGGATGGACTCGTTGACCCGAAAAGAGCTGCGCCGGAGCGGGCGTTTTCGGCAAAAAACTCCGCCATTTTCCGGTAAAACGTTTCTTCTTCGCCTGCCATCGCGCCAGTTTTTTCCGCCTTCGCCACGTGAAGATACGCTCCCCCCGTCAGAACCGGCAGCGTCTTATGCGCGGAATCGCAGGTCATGTCCGCACCGAGATCGATCGGGTGGCGGGCGGGGTTTAAGAAATGCAGATACGCCCCGTGGGCGTTATCCACCAGAAACGGAACCCCGTACCGGCGGCAGACCCCCTTCAGCGCGCGAATATCGGCTGTTTTTCCGAGATAATCGGGCGAGGTGATAAAGAATGCGTCCGGAAGCCGGTGTGTCTTTTTGAGGCTGTTTTTGAGCGAATTTTCAAGGTCCTCTGCAGTGATCACGCAGCTTAAATAGGACGGCTCCTTCCCATAGACCCATTCCACGTCGTAATCAAGAAGCGCGGCGGCCGAGATAAAGGACTTGTGGACATTCCGGGCGGCAAGAATCGTGACGCGCCGGGGATCGGCACCGCGGTCCCCGGATTTACTCCTCTGTTTCTCCCGCGCCCACAGTCCGGCGAGGTACAGCATGGTCCGGATCATCTGGCTCGAGCCCTCCGTTCCGTAGAACGTCGCCCGCGTCCCGAAAAGCTTCGCTGCGTTCTTTTCGCTCTCCAGAATAATTCCGGAAGCCTCATATAAAGCGTCCGCGCCGGCGATTTCCGTAATATCCAGCAGTTCGGCCTGAAGCGGTCCCCGCCCCTTATGCCCCGGCATATGCATGCGGATGGCGCCTGACGCAGCGTAGTTCTTTACAAAATCGCAGATCGGACCGCTCATCCGATCTTCAGCGCGTAAACGCTGTCCTCCGCGGTCACAAAGAGCACATCTTTGTCCTTTCCGCCGATCGCGAGCGTTCCCGCACGCTTCGGCGTACGGATCGTCTCCAGGTAATTGCCGTCCGTATCGTACACCAGGATGTGGCCCTCCGCGACATACACCCGGCCCGTTTCCTCCGACACCGCCACACTGTATTCGCCGTGCTCGCAGAAAACCCGCGGGTTCTGAAGGCATCCGTTTTCCTTCACATCGGACTCGATCACGCGCTTGTAGTATTCGTCGACCGCCAGGAACTTCTTTCCCGGAACGGCCGCAAGCACCGTATTCGAGCGGATCAGGTCGTAGAATTCCGGGATAACCGTCACGCCGTCCGGTGCGACATAACAGTACTCCGGCTCCGTAAAGCTCGCCGTGAGATAGCTGTTGTCGTCCCGCCAGCGGTTTGCCGGGTGAAGCGCCTGAGCCGGCGCGTGAAGCGAGGCTGTCGGAACCTTTTTAAGAAGGGTCATTGTGTTCTCGGGATCCATGGGGTCGATCGCGTAGGGAACCGTCACTGCATCCGAAATATACCAGTCTCCGTAGGAGGTTCCGGCCGCGTCCGCCGGCTTCTCAAAGCGCATTCTCTCCCCGTTCTTCGTAGCTTCCGCAGGATACCGGAATTCACTGATAACGATCAGGTTTCCGGCCGTATCCACAAAGAGCGATAAGGGGCGGAGCGGTACGTCCCGGATGAGACGAAGCTGTCCTGATGCAGCGTCGATCCGGAAGATCCGGTTCCAGCGTCCATCGCAGAAATACAGGTTTCCTTCCGCATCCGTGCAGGCGCCGTCGGCGAATTCAAAGCCATCGTAAAGGAGCTTCGGCGTGTCTTCCGAAAGCGCCGGGAAATGCATTTCCCCGGCCTTTTTCTGCTCCAGATAAGCGATCTGCCAGGGGCGTACCTTGCTACCCGTATTGGAGTCAATGATCTCGTAGGTCAGCGTATATTTCACCTGGGTGTAATTATGCAGGTTCAGGAAGCGCACACGGTCGTTCCTGTCCGTGCGGATGGCCGCCGGGTAGGGGTTCGGGAGCCAGATCACGCGGAAGGAGTAATAGGTCACGATGCTCATGTCCCTGCAGTCCGTGATTTCAAGCGGCTGGCAGTGTTGGGACTCCGCCACCTCCTCTTCCGTCTGCAGCGCGTACACCTTCCAGTTCGAAACATTATTGAATTTCACGCCGTTTCGGACATGATGCTCTACGGACATGCAGTAAATGCGTCCGCGCGTACCGGTCTTATCTGCCCGGAAGCCCGCTGCAGCATAGGGGCTTGCTGACCAGACGTCCTTAATGACGCCGCCGCCCCCCTCGGTCACCCAGAAGCTCCAGTACTGGACGTCCCAGCGCTTCGCCGGGTCATAGTCGGCCGTCCGGGTGCGGTTGTACGCCGGCACATAGGAGCCGTCCCGGTTCATGCTTCCGTGTCCGCCGATGAATTTGACGTCATTCACATAGGAATCCTCCGAAGCGAGCCACTTCAGGCCGCAGGCGCGCGGATTCCTCGCCCCGGTGTCGATGCCGATGCCGTTCACGACATTGGCGCCGCGTCCCGAGAGGACGAGCGGCTTCGCTGTCCCGGGTCCTCCGAAGGCTTCCGTATTCTCCGGGAGCTTCAGCTGCGTCGAAATCGGATTCAGGCCGATGAGAACCGTATCCTCCTGAAGCTCAATCGTATCCGTCACCCGGTACCAGCCCTGCGGGAAATACAGGACCTTTGCTTCCCGAACCGCGCGGCGGATCGCTTCGGTGTCATCGGTCTCATTGTCGCCCGCAGCGCCGAAATCCTTCACATTCACCCACGATCCGGTGTCCGGAAGAAGCGGAACGTCGACCCGGATTTCGGGCTTGAATTCGGAAAGAGCTTCCATTTCGACAACCGTATCGATCTTTCCGTCATCCTGCATATCCCGAAGGATCACGCCGTGGGTCAGGCGCTTCACGAGATAGCTCTCTGCCGGCGCTTCAATGGTTTTTTTGCTGTCATGGAGCACAAGAAGCCGCGGTACGTTCCGGCACCAGATATTTTCCAGGTTCCACTGGGTAAAGGCATTCTCTTCCAGATGAATGGTGAGCGCGGTGTCCGAAATGTTCTCGAAGATACAGTCCTCGAGCGCAATCTTGTCCCAGAAGCCGTCCGGTCCGTCAATGGCCTTCGGCTCGTCCTTAAAATCACAGCGAAGGGCTGTAAATCCCAGCTCCCTCGAATACATTCCGGCTTTCTTCTGTCCCGAAAAAGAACAGTCGACAGCCATATAAGGCCAGCCGGGCGAGCACTTCGTCGTCACGATTCCGTACTCTCCGCCTTCAAAGTGCACGTTTTCCATCTCGTTTCCGGCGTCATACATGCCGGCAAAGCCGCCGCCCGCATCGATCTTAAGATGGCTCGTAAAAGAGTGCTGCGCATAGTGCGTCCGAAGCGCTATGGCATAAGGATTTCCGGCCCCGATCGTCACATTGACATTCGACAGCGCGGAGTAAAAGGTCCCGGGATTCGCGTCATGGATGTCCTCCGGCTTCTCCACCGGACTGTCCACAAACCAGATCATTTCCTTTCCGCCGGACTTGTTTTCCGGGTGCGGGACATCGTAGCCCGGCGCATGTTCTCTCAGGATAATCTCCGGACGGTTTTCGCCGACGCCGATGAGACGGATCGATTTCGGAATAAAAACCGTATCGCTGATCAGGTACTTCCCTTCCGGCAGGAATACAATTCCGAAATTGTCCCGCCTTTTCAGGGTATTCAGCGCGTACTGAAGGTTCTTCGTGTCATCGTGAAGTCCGTCCCCGTACGCCGGGAATGCTTCGCTTCCGAGAACGAGTGCCTGCGGATCCGCCGGAAGTGTCCGGTAGACCGAATTCAGTGTTTTCATGTGCCCTCCTTAAAGATGTGTAAGTCTTTCAAATGCTCCGGGGTAAGCCCTTTTTTATGTTTATCAACGAAGCTCCAGCCTGTAGAGCGTATATTCATCCATACCAATCAGAAGATCCCGCGCATAGTTTCCGGTCACCTTGTGTTCGTGAATGAGCGCGCCGATCGAAAGCGCCCGGTTTTTTTGAAGCTCCCGGATCACGGCGTCTGTCAGTACGGGACCGAGCCCGAGATACGCCGGGTCCGCACCGAGATACGGGAGCACATAGCGCTTCGCATGCTTCCTTCTCCATAGAAGCGTGCGAATCAGCCTCGGGGACAGCGGCCCGTACAGCGCGTTTCCGTAGTCCGGCACGCAGATAAAGAAGCCGACCATTTTCCCCTGATCATATGCGAATTTTACCATGTCCGGGTTGACGATCAGACGGTAGGAGGCGAAAAGCTTCATGAATTTCTCTTCCGAAATCATCTTAAACGCCGGAAAATCCGCATACAGCGCTGTCAGAAGGAAGTAAACCTCGTGCATCGTCTCATCGTATTTTTCCGGGTCGAGGTTTTGAAGCACGATTCCGCGCTCGGCAAACTGCGCCCTCCGCTTTTCCATCCTTTTATTGTAATAGTCCTCCGGAATCTGCCGGAAGTGATTGGAATAGTACCGGTCCGAAGCCGTAAAGCCGCAGGCTGTGAAAAGCGCGGGGTAATACTCCGGGTTGTAGGGTTCGCCGGTGTACGGCTCCTCCCCGAAGTGGTCCGTCTTCAGCCGGTACCCGATCCAGAAGGAAGCGTTCACCGGCCCGACAAGCGACGAAAGCCCCAGAGACTTTGCCTTCTTCTTCACCGCCTCCATCAGGAGTTTTACGGCTTCTTTGTCATTTTCAGACTCGAAAAAGCCGAAGTACCCCTCCCGATCGCCCGGATAAACCGTGAGAAGAGCGCGGGAGACGGGGCGCCCGCTTTTAAGTACTACAAAAGGAAGCACCGAAAAGTCGCCGCTTAAGACATGCTTCCCCCGAAGGATCTCCTGCTCGCATTTTTTGTCCTGCGGATTCGTCTTCCTCGTATACAACCGGGAAGGAAGCGACAGGAAGGCCTTCTGAAGCTCCCGGTCATTGTCTAAGAGAATGCTGTACTCAGGCATGCTTGATTACCTCGATCCGCCCGCTCTTTGTATCCATACGGACAATATCGCCCGTTTGAAGACGTGCGGTTGCGCCGCTGACATTGACGATCGACGGCTTTTTAAGCTCCCGGGCGATGATCGCGGTATGGCTTAAGATCGACCCGCGCTCGGCGATAATTCCTGCCGCGTCCTTTAGAAGGTGCACCCAGCCGGGATCGGTCGAAACGGTAACCAGAATCTTCCCGGCAGTTTCCCCTGCCTCCTTCGGATTCTGTACAACGAGGACCTCGCCCTCGCAGTCTCCGTAAGAAACCGGAATTCCCCGAAGCTCCGAGGAAAGCTCTTCCGAAGCGCCCGAAAGCCCCTGCTCTTTATGCTCGACGATTTCCCCTGCGTACACCAGCCGTTCAAAGGCCGGCAGCTTCTTCTGTTCTTCGGTCTCCTGTTTCCTGCGGCGGATAAGCGCCCTGAAGTCAGCTTCGTCTTTTCTTCCGGCAGTCTCTTTCCTGCCCTCAGACAGGGCTTCGGTGGAAACCGTTTCCATTCCTGGGAAGATCTCAGAAAGGTGCAGGTACATCACATCCCGCGCGTCTTCGATCCGCCCTTCGTCCGCCAGGATTTCTCCGCTCTTCAGGATGATCCCTCTCATGATGCCAAAGAGCCGCGAGCGGTTCATCCGCGAGAGCTCCCGGTTATAAATGCCGCGTTTTGCGCGCCGCAGGGCGAAGCCGTCCCGGCGGGATTTCCCGGCAGGAGAAGCCTCGTTGTCCTTTTCCTTCCCCTTCTCTTCCTCCGGCGCATGAAGTCCGGCTTCCGTCAGGATCCAGCGAAGGTTCTCCGGATTGGTGCGCCAGGTCTTCGTCTCGAGCTTCAGGTCCTCGACACAGCGGTCGCCCCAGCGGTCAATATATTCGTTAAACGCTTTCTCAAAGCCAGCGCTTTCCCCTTCTTCTTTGAAAAGCGCCGAAAGCTTTGTGAGCTCCTTCGCGGGCTTCATGCTCTCGAGATTCCCGACATCCGCCAGCTTCCCGCGTGCCTTTTCGCCGGCAAGCGCGGTATAGACGAAGGTATAGACATCGTTAATCAGCGTAACGTCCCATTTTTCCGTAATCTCCAGGAGAAGCTTCCGGTAGAGTCCGGAAAGCTGCATCAGTGTATCCGCTTCCCGAAGCTCCTCTCTTAAGCCCCCGATACGGCCGTCAAAATACGCGTTCAGCGCCTCCATGTCCTTCGGACAGCTGTTCAGATAATGGAAAAAGGAGTAGGTGATCCGCGCCTTGGTCCGAAGGCGCGGGCGCACCCGGTCGGAAACGACGAGCCGGTTTTTCACCCCGAGAGAATTCTGCCAGACCTCTATGATTTTTTCCGAGAAAGGCAGAAGCTCCAGAATATCGTACCAGCTCGAAATCCGGTAGTAAATCCGTCCGTTCGCGGTATCGACCATGTGCCGGAGGCTGCCGTCCATTGCGCGGACAAGCTCAGGGTCTTTCGTGAGCCGCAGCAGGCAGTTTTTGAAAACGTGATAGTAAATATCCTTCGCGAAGTCCCGGGTCACAGGAAGCGACACCCCGGGATAGCTCTCGACAATGTTGCTCGAGTCCAGCACAATCGGCTTTTCGCCCTTCGTAAGGCGTGTAATCGGACGCGCCTGCAGGAAATACAGCCGGTCCTCTTCAACCGCGAATTCGATATCCGCCGGGCATCCGAGAAGCTCTTCGATTTTCAGTCCCGTTTTGACAAGGGTATGAAAGCCCGTTTCGTGAATTTCAGGGGAATCCCCGTCCTTCATAAACATCGATTTCCCGTCATCACGGTTATAAAAGTACGTCGTCACCGGCACCTCGTCTCGGACGATCCCCTCTCCGAGGCCGCGCCCGACAACAATCACGCTCTCGTTCAGGATTCCCGCCGGGTTCGAGGTGAACAAGACGCCGGAAAGCTGCGGCGAAAGCATCCGCTGGATAATGACGCGCATTTTCGGCGCACCGTTCCCCGCATTCAGCGAGCTTTGGTATTCGCTGATATTCTCCGCCGCGGCGCTTTTAAGCACCTTTTCCACCGCCGCCGGGACCTCCTCCCGCGCTACGTTTAAGAGCGTTTCAAACTGCCCCGCGTAGGAAGCTTCCTTCCCGTCCTCCGCCTCCGCGGAGGAGCGCACGGCAAAAAGCGCAGAATCCGAGAAGGAAAGATCGATTTCCTCCCCGGACTCCACGACGGTAAATTCCGGCACCGGTATGCCGTTTTCTTTCAGAATTGTCAGGTTCTTCGCTTTCATAGCCTCATAGAACTGCCAAAAACCGGCAGCTTCTGTTCAGTACATCTCGGACGGTTTTTTTATCCGATCTTCCCGAAAATCAGGAAGCAGATAATTGTCAGCACCATGGTGGATTCCTGCAGATAGGTGTAGAGCTCCACCTTTTTCACAATTTTGAAGCGCTCCGGATTCTTCATGAACTGGATGAACTTCCAGGTCATCCAGGACACCAGCACGAACAGGACAGCGACAGAGACTTTATTCAGGTTCCACACCAGGATGAAGTTCGTAATAATGTCGACAATCGTCACGATCAGGACAAACAGCGTACTCTTTTTATAGCCGAACAGCTTCGAATAGGTCACATATTCGGTTTCGTCCTTCGGCGCGCGGATTTTCCGCGAGACCTCCCAGATCAGCGCCGGGAAGTACAGCGTGAAGCATGCAAGCACATTGATCAGGTCGAACGCGCGAATCTGGTACTTGATGACCGTGAAGGAAATCACGTAAATATTCATGAAAAGCTGCACCGGATTATGCGTCACGAGCGCAAGCGGCAAAGACTTCGCGATCTTGTGCTTCTGGAAGAACCAGACCGCCATCAGCGAGCCGTAGGTGTACAGGATGATGCAGAAGATAAAGTTATTCATGAAGACCGCATTCAGCGCGATCGTCACCGCGATCAGGATTCCGACAAAGATTCCGAGGTCTTTCTTCGTAACCCGTCCCGAGGGAAGCGGCCGCTCCTTGAAGAGCCGGCAGTCAAGCTCGTAGTCCTTGAAATCGTCCGCGATCCGGAGCCAGAAGAGGAAGCTGAAAATCGTGAAGCCGCAGACCACCTCCTGGATTCCGATGGAAAACTTCGTAACCCCGTGATTCAGAAGGACAATGAAATGGATTTCCGCAAATACAAGATACCCGAGAAGCAGTCTCGGAAGGATGGGGAACATCTCCTTCTGGTAAATATACAGCCGTTTTAAAGCCTTCATTCAAGGCCTCCTTCATATTTTTTTCCGGCGTACGCCTGCCGGAGCATGGATAATTCAGTATTTTTCGCATCTACAGGCTTTTCCGGGCATGCAGAGCCATCAATAAAAGATTCACAAGGATGTGTACCGCCGCCCCGAGCAGAATGTACAGCACAAGCTCTGAAAACCCGGCGTCTGTAAAAATGCCGATGACAATTGCGCAGCCGATGAGCGAGTCGATCTGGTCGAGGATGAAGAAAAAGACGCCCGTTACGCCCTTCCTGTGTCCGCCGGAACCGATCCCCATCTGACGCTTGAGAAAGGAATTCGGCAGTTCAAAGAGCGCGTACGCGAGGCCGAAACAGGCCCCCACGAGAAGATTATAAGGAAGGCGGTTCTCATGGACCGCATACATCCGGTTCATGGAATCAAGCTGAAAGCCCCTGCACAGAAGCCCCACGAGAACCTGGGCAGCAGCGCACAGTAGGATATAGTACAGGAAGCCGATCCAGGTTTTGTTGTCTCCGAAAATCCGTTTTCCCCGGAAGGTTTTCCCGCCGTCAATCGGGCTTTTATGCTTCTGAAAGAACGCCGTTTTCGTCATCAGCATATTGACCGCTGCGCCAAGAACCACCGGTGACATTGTGAGGAGCATCGAAAGAAGCCGCATCAGCCCTGTCCTCCCGTGAAAATCCGTATCATCGCCTGCACGATGAAAATGATCTCCGAAATGAAGAAAGACAGCGAACTCATAAGCACCGCGCCTGCTGCGAGGTCCTTGATCACGCGGATGTCTTCGCGGATCTCCTGCGACTCCCCGTCACAGATGCGCTCGATGGCCGTGTTCAGGATCTCGATCGCGAAGGTGATGGCGATCGTCACGACCGCGATCACATGGGCGATCAGCGGGACTCTGAGCAGCAGATTCACCGCGAGGAAGAACATCGCAATGAAAAAGTAGCGGAAAAAGTTCCGTTCGGTTGTAAACGCGCTGCGGATTCCGCGAAGCGCGCACCTCACTGCTTCCCAGAAGTTTTTATTTCTCTTGCCGGAATGCCTCTCCATCATCGGCACCCCGTCAAGAAAAAATGGCGGTTTCCTTGCGCTGCATCCTCAAATACCGTAATAAAACCTTCTTCATACGGCTGCCCCGCACAGACAACGGTAATGCAGGTATCCTCCGATATCTCCGTCAGCATGTCATAAAGCGCATCGAGGTTATGTCCGTAATAGTCCGGAAAATCCAGCTTTGCAGCAAGATAGCCGTGCACTTCCCGGGAGGTATGAAATTCATGAAAATCAAGAATAATTGCTCTCATCTTATTAATACAGCTGCTCGAAACTCTCGTAATGATCCGAGGTGTAATAGATCAGTCCGTCGTTCGAATAAATAATTCTTTTCGCGCCGCGGCTCTTCCCTTTGTAATCAATGTCGCACTCGAAATATTTCCGGCCCTTTTTCGTCGGCAGAAGCTTCTCGTAGTTCCCGAAATGCGAGCCGCCGATGGATTTTCCCGGCGCGACCTCCCAGAGATTGCCTTTCTGCGCGACCCAGCCGAGCTCCTCGGCTTCCGCCTTTGTGATATAGTTCGAAGGCAGATGCCCGAAGGCGTGGATATAAAGCGCCACATGATCCTTGTCGGTATATTCGCCGTCCGGCGTGACCGAGATACCGTTCTCATGCACCATTCCGTCCGGAGGCGCGGTTTCGGAGGCGGTTTCTGTCCCGGCGCCGGTTTCTTCCGTATCCGGTTCATCGCCCGCGATTTCGGTGTTTTCCGACGGTTTTTCGCTTTCCGGCTCTTCTTCGTCGCTTGCTGATGCCTTTTCGCTCTCCGGTTCTTCTTCGTCGCTTGCCGATGCCTTTTCGCTTTCCGGCTCCTCTTCCGTCCCGTCCGATTCGTTACTTTCGCTCTCCTCCGGGCTTTTTCCTGAATCTTCGTTCTCCTTAGACTCGCTTTCCTTCCCGGCGCTCTCTGCAGTCGTTATCTCAACACCTTCATATGTTGATTCCTCCGTCGTAAAGGCAAGCGTTCCGTCATCTTTCGTCCCGCTCTGAACCTTGTTTTTTACCGCAAAGTAAACCGACCCCAAAAGAAGCAGTGCGGCGACTGCGATGATCAGTATTCTGAACTGTTTTCTGTCAAACATGGATGATTGATCCTTTCCCTCCGATCAGGTTTTTACCCAATGCTTTCTTCCTGACCTGTGTTCCGTTTTTTCGAAGAATGCTTCTTTACCCGAAGTATTCGCGGATTTCCTGCATCTTTTCGCTTTGCTTTACGCCGAAGGGGCAGCGAGAGTCGCAGTGTCCGCACGAGATACAGTCCGAAGCGTTCCTTTCAAGCGTCCGGTAATGCTCCGCCGCCAGAAGGTCTCCCGCTTTTGCGAGATCGTAATATTTATTGACCAGTCCGATATTGATGTCCATCGGACAGGGCGCACAGTGATTGCAGTAGACACATTTCCCTGCGGCTTCCGGCGGCGCGAAGGAACCGATCACCGAATAGTCCAGTTCTTCCTCGCTCTTTTCATAATATTCCAGCAGGGTCTCGACCTCCTCCGTGTTTCTGACCCCCGGGAGGATCGTAAGGACGCCCGGACGGTCAAGCGCGTATTTCATGCACTGGGTACGAGTGAGGGCCTGTTTAAAAGGAGACTGCGCTGCATCCAGAAGCTGCCCGCCGGAGAAGGGCTTCATGACGGAAATACCGACACCCTCCTTTTCACAGCGATGGTAAATTGCCATACGTTCCGAGACAGCACCGTAAGCATACTCACCCTCGCCCCAGTCATACGCCGGATTCACGGAGAACATCAGCATGTCGAGGGGCACTTCGTCCATAATCCTTGAAATGACTGAAGGCGTATGTGAAGAGAGCCCGAGATGACGGACAATTCCCTCGTCGCGGAAGCGCTGAAGAAGCGCATAAACGCCGTTCTTCTGATAGTTTTCCCAGTCCGAAAACTCGTCCTGGCAGTGAATGAAGCCGTAGTCAATATAGTCGGTCCGAAGTGTCTGAAGCTGCCAGTCGACCGAGCGCTTTACCTTTTCCGGATCCAGCGTCCACCCGTAGCTTGGCCCTGAATAATCCGCCCCGAAATGAATCTGGTAAAAAACGTCCTTACGGACATCCGAAAGCGCCTCGCGCCAGATCGGAAAGGCTTTCGGCGATCCGGCCGCAAGATCATAATAATTGATCCCTGCCTCATACGCGCGGCGAAGCGCGCGGATTCCTTCCTCCATTCCGGCTTCGTAAAGATTCGCGGAGCCGAGACCGATTTCACTGATTCTGTCGTGTGTCTTTTTGTGTTCTCTGTATTTCATGATGCTCCCTTCAATTGTCAGGCTTTTTTCCGTATGTCTTTTAATATAACTCAGGAGCCTTCCGCCGTCAAGAGTGACTCCGGGAGATTTCCTGCCCCGCACTCCGGAAAGGACCGGAGGCCGGCCGATCACATTATCAGGAAAGACGGCCAAAAAAATCCTGCAGTGGCCCGGCTTAGCCGTTCCTTCCTGCAGGAATATACATCCCGGTTTCTGTAATCTCAAATCAGATCAGAGACCAGTGTTCCGATACATGAAACACTATAAAAGACCATATAAACGAATCCGTTCATGCCATACCCGTATAAAACAGTAACTGCAAGGACCAGAATTGACAGAATCAATTCCACAATATCAGCAATCAGTACGGTGCGATTTTTATCCGCAGATATCTTTCTTACAATCACCAAGCGTCCAATGATGATCGCAGAGAGTATCAACGGAGGGAAAAAAGTATAACAAAAAGTACCTATGCGATTACTGTAATAATCCACTTCCAGATTTCTGCCGATCGTTGGAATTACAAGGAATATATACAGAAGCAGCATCGAGTAAAAAATAACAAACGCTCCGGCATTAATCAAAATTCTTCTTTTATTCATAGTTCTTCTTTTATTCATAGTTTTCAACAGTCATCGGAAGTGATCCGCTGACTACCAATGGATTAATCAATGTAAATGTCCACTGATATCCATTAGGACGCTGCATTCTAACTGTATAATTACAACCAGCTGCCGCGCTTACGTCTTCTGTGGGGTAAAAGCAAATAACAGACATAGAATAGTCATCGATATCTTTTAGTAAATCCGCTTCCAGTTTTGTATTGCTTACTACGGTCACTTTTTCCTCATCATAAAAAAGCCTTGTTTGCTTGTACTCTTTGTCAGTTACGCGGATTTCGATACTCTCATCAGTTTCAGCATTAACAAGTACAGGTATCAAAAGACAAATCATGCATAACGCCATCAGCCAAAGAGTCCTTTTCTTTTTTGCCTCCTTCTTATTGTCCCAAACCGGTCAGACCTTTAATCCGGGGCAGTCTGGTCTTATTGCATATTCAGCATATCATTTTAGCTTTTATTTGTCAAGAAAATCGGCGCGGAACAAAAGGAAGCGTTTCTTGTGCTAAAGGGACACCTCAATAATATGCTATTAAATCTTCTGAGCCGGGGAGGAGGAAAGGCACAAAAAATCCTGCAGTGGCCCGGCTTAGCCGTTCCTTCCTGCAGGAATCTCTGTAATGAATCAGCTAAAAAATACAATCGCCCGCTGCTGCCGGATTCGGAGCCATAGAACATAATCCGCGACAGGGCAGTGTTTTCGCCCACTCAACCAACACACTGGTGCTGACACTCTCCTGCGACTCTAATGGGAATCTTTCCTGAGTCTATAACGATTACAAACGCCTTCCCTTTATTCAACCTATCATGGTATGAATAAAGGGAAGGCGTTTCTGTCTTCAAAAATGTTCCCCGCTTTCACTGTATTTTAATTCTCTTTTTTACTCATCAGCTCATTTAGTCTATGCCGAAACAGCTCCTGCGCCTGAGCCTCTTTTTTCGCCTGTCCGGGAAGCCTGCTGTATGCCAGAGGAATGACTTCGAATCGTTTTCGGGTAAATATCATTCCCCGCTCCCTCATCTCCAGACTGTATGTACTGTTACTGATTTGCTGGGAGAATACGCCTGTATGCCCGAAAAAACTCAGCAAATAGAATGGATTTGGAAAATAACGGATCCTTTGATATCCTTCCATAACATAGGCTGCCTCTTCAGGATCGAGATACAAACCCATTCCGTTATCGCTGATATAAACCTGTCCTTCTTCTTTCATGCCATATAAATCAGCAGGTTTGGTTCCGCATGTATAGTTAAATCCCGTGAGAATTTGAACAAACAGGTCCAACAGGATTCCGTAAACTAGGATTATGGCAATTAATCTGAGAATTTCTTTCTTCATTGTACGCCTCAGTTTAGAGGAATATATATAGTTTTGTTCCAGAGCCATTGATGACCATTATAGGTTACTTCCGTATTAATTCCCAAAAACGAGGTAGTCTCACACGAAAGGGTTCCGGAATTCCAATACATGATAATCATTGTCCCATTATCAAACCAATATCCAACAATTGTAAGTGCATGACGTTCAAAAGCTATTGGTTTTCTTCCTACATCCATATATATCGGGAACTGATTATTGATATTGTGCATAATTTGGACATTCGTTCCCAAGCCAGCATTTAATTTCTGATACTGAGTTTCACCATAATCATGAAGAACTTTTAGAGGGGTATTTAGTCCAAAAACACCGGTGCTATATGAAACATTATAATCATCTGCAATCTTCGTCTGTGTTAAAGTTCTATTGCCTGTTCTATATCTAATCATCGTACCTACAGAAGCTGCCCAACATAAACCATTTTGATTCCCTGAAAGATCTGTCTGAGGCAACGTACAATAATCCAGTAAGAATATTTTTCTATTTGGCAGGTTTTCGATAAATCCATTCGGTCCTCCGCTTTTTGTTGGTCTGGCAGATTCTATTGGAATAAGATTAATTTTGCAAAGAGCATCAGACTTATATGCTCTTCGTTGGAGTTCTTTTTTTAATGATCTTAACTTTTTCGATAAAACAGCCTGCGTCTCAAGTTCTGGTACTTGACGCGGTTCATTTTGATCAATCGTATTGTCTGCATTACAGATAAATTTCATGCCCTTATCAGAACACACAAACATTTCATCGTATTGATCAATGTAAATGTATCCATCCTCTTTCTATTCGTGACAGAGTCGCAGCAGAACAGATACCAAAAGCAAGTTCCTCCTGTGTTAATTTCATTTCTTCCCTGCGTCTTCGCAGTAGTTCCCCGTAAATATAAAAAGCCATTTCCCCCCTTTTGCTTCAGAAAAGCAATATACATCAACGGGATAAAAGCGGTACCAACCTCTTGTTACAGACCTATCTGTCTTCAGCACCCGAAAAGCTCCAGCGCTTTCTCCATCCTCTCTGCGATCGGAACTTCAAAGGGACAGCGGGATTCGCAGTCCCGGCAGCCGATGCAGGAGGCGGCAGTCGTCCCAAGGGCTTCATAGTGTGCCTGGACGCTTTCGGGGACTCTGGGCTGCTGGATCGCCAGGTCATAGAATTTATTGACCATGGCGATATCAATATTCATCACGCAGGGCCGGCAGTGGCCGCAGTAGGTGCAGGTGCCTTTATAGGAATGCTTCGGCGCGTTTGCGAGAACGGCCGCAAAATTTTTCTCCTCGTCGGAGGCGGTTTCGTAGGCTATGGCCTCGTCGATCTGCTCCTTCGTATCGTATCCGCAGAGAATCGAGACAGCGCCGGGTCTTGTCAACGCATAGTGGATGCACTGTGCGGGTGTGAGCGCCGCGCCAAAGGGCGAACGCTTCTCATCGAAAAGCGCGCCGCCGAAAAAGCCCTTCATGACCGTGATTCCGACGTTATTCTCCTCTGCCATCCGGTAGAAGGCCGCCCGCTCCGGATCGATGCCCGCATAATCCGTCTCGTATCCCGTGAACAGCTCCTCGACGCAGTTCGTGCCCGGGCGCATGTCAAAGGCGGGATTGATGCTGAAAAGGATCATTTCAAGCTCCGCCTTCCTCGAAGGATCCGCAAATCCCCGGATGCCCCGTTCGATCGCCCGCATGGCCATCTTCGGGTTGTGCGTGCTCATTCCGATGTGGCGGATAATTCCCCGGTCGTAAAGATCCAGCACATAGTCGATGAATTCGCTGTTCATCGAGTTTTCCCAATCCGTTTCGGAATCGATGTAATGAATCATCCCAAGGTCGATATAGCCGCCGCCAATCCTCGAAAGAAGGTCCTCAAACGCCGGTACGACGTATTTCAGATCGCGCGAACGCACATACTGTCCGTCCTGGTAGGTCGAGCCGATGTGGCCCTGGACAACCCATTTTTCGCGCGAGTCTTTAATTGCCTTCCCGATGATGTCCCGGGATTTCGGATCGGGCATCCAGCAGTCGATGATGTTGATGCCCTTTTCCTCAGCGTAATGGATGAGTTCGATGGACTCCTCTTCTTCATGGCGCTCCAGCCATTCACCGCCGAAGCCGATTTCACTGACCGAAAGTCCGGTCTTCCCAAGTGTTTTGTATTTCATGATTTCCTCTCCTGTTTTAAGCTTTCTTCCTGACTCTTTCTTTCCCTCAGTTCCCTGAAAAAACTGCTCATCATCCGGCTGCACTGCTCCTTGAGGACCCCCTCCGTCACTTCCGCGCGGTGATTGAATTTCGGCTCCTGCAGAAGATTCAGTATGCTTCCGCAGCAGCCGGCTTTCGGGTTCATCGCGCCCAGAACGACCCGGTCAATTCTCGCCTGCACAAGAGCGCCTGCGCACATCGGGCAGGGCTCCAGCGTCACATACATCGTACAGCCCTCAAGCCGCCAGTCACCGAGCGCCTTCGCGGCCTTCCGGATTGCCGAAATCTCCGCATGCGCCAGGGGATTCTTATCTGTATTCCGCCGGTTATAGCCCCGGGCGATGATCCTGGGCTCGAGTGCGTTTCCTTCGTAGTCCTTGGTCCTCACGATCACGCAGCCGATCGGCGTCTCGCCGATCGCGTAGGCTTTCTTTGCCTGACGGAGAGCTTCCAGCATGAAGCGCTCATCCGGGGCAAGGGATTTCAGTGTGCTCATGGGGACACCTCGTCCGGGGGAGACACCTCATCCGGCCCTTCGGGCCACCTAAGGCTTTCGCCCGCTAAACGGGTGCCACCGGCACCCAGCGGCCTCAAGGGGAAGGCAGGGGTGGAGGACACTTCTTCCGAGAAGGCAGAGGCCAGGGCATCCGTAAGGGCCGCGAATTCCTGCAGGCTCAGCGCTTCTCCGCGAACAGCCGGTAAGAGGCCGCAGGATGCGATTGCTCCGTCGATTTCCTCTTTCGAAAACTGCAGCTCCGGACTGTTTTTCAGACTGTTTGCAAGTGTCTTTCTTCTCTGCGAGAAGGCCGCGCGGATCAGCTTAAAGAGAAGCTCCGGATCCTGTACCTTCACAGAGGGCTCGGGACGCACCCGAAGCCGGATCACGGCCGAGTCCACATTCGGACGCGGCATGAAGCAGTTCATCGGCACATTGGCGGCAAGATACGGCTCCGCATAATACTGCACCGCGAGCGACAGCGCGCCGTAGTCCTTCGTCCCCGGGCCTGCCTGCATGCGGTAAGCGACTTCCTTCTGCACCATCACCGTGATGCTCTCTACCGGCAGCCGCTCCTCTAAAAGCCGCATGATGATCGGCGTCGTGACGTAATACGGCAGGTTCGCGACGACCTTCAGCTTCGTCCCGGGCGCTTTCCCCCGAAGGAGTCCCGCGATATCGAGTTTCAGCGCATCCTCATTGATGACCGTCACATTATCGCAGCCTGAGAGCGTGTCCGCAAGAATCGGAATCAGCTTCTCGTCGATTTCCACCGCGAAAACCTCTCCCGCAGCCTGGGATAAAGCCTGCGTCATCGTTCCGATGCCGGGGCCGATCTCGAGAACCGTATCCTCCTTCGTAAGCTCTGCCGCCTTCAGAATTTTCTGCAGCACATGGCTGTCGATCAGGAAGTTCTGGCCATAGCGCCTATTAAAGACAAATGCGTACTTTTTCAGTACCTCAATGGTTTCTTTCGGGTCAATTAAGGCCATAGATCCTCCGCGCGTTTTCCTCGCAGGCGTTCACAAGCTCTTCCTCGGAAATTCCTTTGATCCCGGCGATTTCCGATACGACAAGCGGCAGATATCCTGAGAAATTCCGCTCTCCGCGGTGCGGATGCGGCGCCATATACGGGCAGTCGGTCTCCAGCACCAGCCGGTCAAGCGGCACATATTCTGCGACTTCCTTCGCGACACGGCCGTTTTTGAAGGTTACAACACCCCCGAGGCCG
>CAMVNR010000021.1 GCA_947168905.1 uncultured Lachnospiraceae bacterium | reverse complement strand
TCCCATAGGGGAGTGAAGTAACTATATACTTTACATTTACTATTATACGAGGAGGTTTCTTATGAAAAAGAAGATTCGATGTTCCTTTACAATCGTCCTGGCATTTCTCATGCTTCTGTCCGCCTGCGGCACAAAAGGCGTCGAAGGCTCGTCCGGGAAGAGCTCTTCCGATGAGAAAAAGCCTTCCGCGGAAAATGGGACACGGCTTACGAAGACCGCCAGTGCCTGGATCACCGTTTCCGAAACACCGACAAAAGCGAGAAGAATGTTCCGATGCTTCATTCCACCGAGGACATTTATCTGGAAAACGCGGAACTGACCGGTTTTATAAAACCCTACCGCTACCACGAATTCAGTTTCGCGGCCCTCCTTCCCAGGGATGAAAACGCAGACATCCAGGCCTTCGCAGAATCACTTTCGGGCGAAGAATTCCTGAGTCTTTTGGAAACGCAGGAGTACGGAAGCATCGTCGATGTCCTCCTGCCCGAATTCACCTCCGAATGCAGCCTTGGACTCACAGATCCTCTTCATGAGCTCGGACTCAGAAACTTCTTCGACGGAAAAGCCGACCTGTCGGCAATGGGGCACTCAGCGCTCGGAGAGCTCAGTATGGCAGGCGCTCTGCAGAGAACCTACATCAAACTCGATCGGACCGGCACGGAAGCTGCCGCCGTTACCGCAATGACCGGCGCCGCGACAGATATAGAACCTGTTCAGCCGAAGGAAGTTCATCTCACCCGGCCGTTCGTCTATATGATTCTGCACCGGGATATTCCCGTCTTCATCGGCATTGTGTCGTCGCTGTAGGCACAAGATCCTCCGAAGAGCAAATTCCTGTCAAAAACACTGCCCTTTTTCGGATTATTTCTTTTAAGAGGGCAGTGTTTTGATGCTTGCAGAGCCACGGAATCTATGGTACAATTCAGTTTGTCACAGATTTCACAGGCGCTGCTTTTCCTATCCGAAGGACACAGTCCGTCCTGCATAGACGCAGCCCTCAGTATAATATTTCACGCGGAGGAAAAAACATGAAGAAACCTGTCGTACTCATCGTCATGGACGGTGTCGGCGAAACTCCCGAAACCCTCGGCAACTGTGTGCTTCGGGCAAATACACCCACACTCGACTGGCTCAAGGAGAATCACCCCTGGCAGTGCATCAAGGCGCACGGAGGCGCTGTCGGCCTTCCGACCGACGATGACATGGGCAACTCAGAAGTCGGCCATAACGCCCTCGGCTGCGGCCAGATCTATTCGCAGGGTGCGAAGCTCGTCAACGAATCCATCGAATCCGGCTCCATCTATGAGAGCGAGACCTGGAAGGATCTTGCCGGTTCTGTCGTTGAAAACGGTAAAACACTGCATTTCATCGGCCTTCTCTCGGACGGAAACGTGCACTCCAACATCAGCCACCTGATTGCGATGATCAGGGAAGCCAAAAAAGAAGGCGTGAAGCACGTCCGCGTACATACGCTTCTGGACGGCCGTGATGTTCCGGCGACCAGCGCTCCCGAATACATCAAGATGCTTGAAGATGTACTTGCAGAGCTGAATGACGACTGTTTTGACGGTCAGATCGCTTCCGGCGGCGGCCGTATGACGATCACCATGGACCGCTATCAGGCCAACTGGCCGATGGTTGCTCTTGGCTGGAACGTTCACGTTCACGGCGAGGGCAGACAGTTTGCATCTGCGCTCGAAGCCATCAGCACGCTGCGTGAAGAGACCGGCGCGATTGACCAGGATCTTCCGGCGTTTGTCATCGCAAAAGACGGCAAGCCCGTCGGCGCGATGGAGGACGGCGACAGCGTCATCCTCTACAACTTCCGCGGCGACCGTGCACTTGAAATCTCCATGGCATTTGACGGGGATGCTTCCTTTGACAAATTCGACCGCGGTGCGGTCCCGGCCGTGAAATATGCCGGCATGCTCGAATACGACGGCGATCTGAAGATCCCGCATCACTATCTGGTGAACCCGCCCAAGATCAAAGACACCCTCACAGAGCTTCTTGTTTCGCACGGCATCAAGGAATACGCCGTCTCCGAGACCCAGAAATACGGCCACGTGACCTATTTCTGGAACGGCAACCGTTCCGGCAAGGTCAGTGAAGAACTGGAAGACTACTGCGAGATTCCGAGTGACGTCCGTTCCTTTGACGAGTGCCCCTGGATGAAGGCCACCGAGATCGCAGATAAGGTCATTGAAGCCATCGAGTCCCATCAGTACGGCTTCATCCGCTGCAACTTCCCGAACGGAGACATGGTCGGCCATACGGGCAACATGGACGCTACAGAGATCGCTGTCGAAAGCGTGGATCTGCAGCTCGCCAGAATCAAGAAGGTTGTCGATGAAGAGAACTGCATCCTGGTCGTCACCGCCGACCACGGCAACTCCGACCAGATGCTTGAGAAGAACAAGAAGGGCAAGATCGAGGTCCGTACGGCGCACAGCCTGAACCCGGTTCCCTTCATCATCTACGACAAGGATGAGCGCCACGAGATGAAAGAAGGCGCATTTGGTCTGGCGAACGTCGCGCCGACCGTTGCCGGACTTCTTGACATCCAGCCTTATGACAGCTGGGAAGAAAGCATGCTGAAGTAAGAAATAAGCATCTCTCTGACAAAAAAGAGACAAGGAAGGCGCCCGGGATTTCCCGGGCGCCGTTCCTGTCTCTTTTTTGTTTCACATCAGACCTTGGGGATGATATTGATCTCCTCGTTCTCTTTGCGATTGATGTTCTGGATTTCCTTATCATGCTCTGCAGCCGGATTCTTTTTCGGATAGGCAGATGCCATGTTGAAGTTCAGTGTCTTCAGGTCCGTCTGCATCATCCGCTCCAGACCGTATTTCATCTGCTCGACGGTCACATCGGCTGTTTTTTCGGGCGAGAAATGATTGCCCTCCGACAGTGTTTTTTCGATATAATCCATATGATCCCAGTCGACATTGCTGCCAAGCGGCAGGCGCTTGCTGCCAAGGTTCTTCACGCTGTCGCAGAGACCGTGAAGCTCGAACGCCATCTTCCTGTACTCCTCTTTCATGGAAGCCGCAGCGCCCGGGTTATTCACGAGCTTGTCCAGCATCAGGCCGGCCTGGACCTTGATATTGCTGATCAGGCCGCCGTAGGTGTTCCTGTTAATGAATACGTTCGTGATGTCGTCGTATTCATCCGGCTTCAGCGTGCGGGCAGCTCTTCTCATCGTATCGACCATCGCTCCGCCGTGGCCGCTCTGAAGATCACCAAGCGCCTCCACCGCCAGCCGGTTGAAAGCGGTCTTGTTTGCGAGGATATCCACGGATTTCGAAAGAGAAAGACTTGCATCGCACGCGATCGTCTTCTCCAGGCGCGCCTTCTTCTTTCTCTGGGTCTTCGCCATGTTCCTCAGAATCGTAATTTCCGCCATGGTTTCAAGAGACTCGTTGCCCTGCAGGGTCTTGGCTTTTTTCTGCAGCGCCTTGATCCGCTGTGAATAGGTCGGCATATACCGCTGAAGCGCCGGATCGTTTTCGAGCTTCCCTGCGGGCTGGTTCAGCAGGAATTTCTTAAAGCTTTCCTCGAGCTCCCCGCCGTGCCCTTTCTTAATCAGGCGTTTCACCTCCGCCCCGTTCTGTTCAAAGTATTCCTGCACGAGATGGTTTTTCGCGAAGCTGCCTTTGACGAAGTCAACCTTTCCCTTCGAGATCTTTGCCGCCTTCAGGCCGTCGATATTATCCCGCTCGGCATTTGCCTCGGTCCGCGCCGCGAATACCGCGCACAGATCGTCAAATGCCGGCTCCTTCGCGCCGTTTTTCAGCGGAGTTGTTACGGATTCGATCAGCTGATCCGCGCTGATTGGGAGCTCATTTCTGTTCGGCTTATAAAGCGCCGGATTCATCTCGTCCCTGAGATTCTGCACGACCGGCTTTTTGGCGACTTTATTGAGCCATTCTTCCACGGTATGCGTTTCTTTCCCGATCGTGAGCTTCTTTCCATTGACTTTTTCAAAATCGCTGCAGAACTTCTGAAGGGCTTCCCCGCGCTGCATCGGCGCTGTTTTGAAGCACTTCTCTTCTCCATTGATTGTGACAAACCGGATCGCCTGGGAGCTCACATTCTTGGAGCTGGTGGTAAAACCGGTGAGAACACTCCAGTGATCAAGCTCCTGAGCCGCTTCTTCTGCGGCCTTGGGATCTTCGTGCTGATGCTGATCAAACTCATACATCAAATCTCTCACAGCGTTTTCATAATCATTAAAGGCTGTGTTGTTGGGCTCGTACTGCCCGCGCGAAAGATGCGACTGGATCTGCTCCTCCAGCATTTCAGACGTGAATTCATCTGTTTCATTCTGCGTCCTGAAGTTGTACAGAGGAGCGATATTCTTTTCGGTCTCGATCTGAAGTCCTTCTTCAAGTTCTGAAAGCTCATTCTCAAGCGCCGTCCTGTCGTCTTCCTTGCCGTTCGTCAGAAGATCCCTGAGCGTCTGCTGGCCTGGACCGATATTCAGGTTCATGAAGGCTGCAAAATCATCCATCGTCCGAAGCGCTGCTTCCTGCTTTGCGACGACCTCGTCCTCCGGAGAATCATTCAAGAGATCATTGATGCAATTCTGGAATTTTTCAAAATTCTCGGCAAGTTTTCCCGTCACGGGAATTCCCCGCGCGATCATTTTCTCCCTGGCCGCCTCCAGACGCAGTGCGATACTGCCAAGGCTCTCTGCCAGAACATCATAATGATCAAGATTCAGAAACTGATTAACTGTAATTGCCATACTCAACCTCCCTTAGAAGAGCATTCTGTCCTATTCCGTTTTAAAAGGCTTTCGAAGCCCTGTTCTTTTTCACAAAAATCAGAATACTGCCCCCCGTCCAACAGATGTCCAACAAATAAGTAAAATTATTCCGCAGGGAAGCTATTTTCCACCTCCAGGCCGAATCCGGCTGCGTAACAGTTCCCCTCGCTGTCTATGTAAGGCTCATAGTCGTCGAAACAGTCCTCCCGGTGGTTTTCAATCGTTTCCATGTCCTTCGGCAGATGATAGGGAAGCTTCCCGGCCGTTCCGCCTTTGCCGAAAATCACATCGAACATCGCCTGCTTCGTTACTCCGAACTGGACTGAAATCCCGTCGGCAGCAGCTTCGAACTCCGCCGGCACCACAGGGTTATGGAGCTCCATGAGAACAATGACCGGCCGTTTTCCCATGACCTTCCGCATGGAGAGAATATTGTCAAGGTCGGATTCGTTGCAGACGGTCTCTGTTTTCCCCCGGTAACTGCGGTCGCTGCTTTTTTCCCGAAAGTCTCCGCCGGCAATACTGGGCTGTCTCGCGGAAGAAGCCGTGTAAGGACGGTATTGAAGAGGAATCGGAAGGTAGCCGTTTCCGCCTTTTTCAAGCTCCCCGCCGTCATAGCCTTTGTTGACGCTTAACGGACTCTCTGCCCAGACAATCGCAGCGTCCGCTTCTTCCGGATTCTTTACGAGGGTGAAGTAGCCGTTCGCCTCTTCTTCGCTGACAGGCTCTTCCGTCCTTTCCTCCTCCATTGTGCGCATGAAGCTTTTTTTCGGAAGGAGCCTGCGCTCCGGCACATAAATCTTCAGACCCGGCTTCAGCGGGAAAAGATGGTCTTTATTCTTCAGGACGACGACAGAACGCCTCTGGGCAGCAAGACCGGCCATCCGGAATCTTGCGTTTCCGATGACAGAAAGACTCTCTTCCACATCAAGATACGGGTCCTCGAACAGCCCGAGCCGGAACAGGTTGGTCAGAATCCGTACGGCGGAGGCTTCAAAACGCGCTCTCATTTTTTCTTCTCCGAAGCGTTCGCACCCGAGGCGGTATGCCTCCCGGACCTTCTCTGCGCTCACCGGACCGCCGAACTGATCCACGCCGTTCATGATAATCCTCAGATACCGCTCGGCTTCCGTATAATCCTGCATGCCGTACGGACGCGAGCCAAAGCAGTCCAGCGTGGGCTCCGGATCCTCCACGATGCCCCAGTCCGTGCAGACAACGCCGTCATAGCCGTATTTTTCACGCAGAAGATCATGGATCAGAAAAGTATTATAGGAGTTTCCGACCGGCTCTCCCTGCCCCCAGGAAACCGTATAATAGGGCATGGTCGCAGCCGCACACTTTGTCGGGCCGTCAAGCCGGTAGGCGCCTTCCGTAAAGGGTCTCTGATGTTCTTCGAAATTATTGCCGGGATAGACTGCAAACTCGCCGAAAGCATAGTGAGCATCGCGTCCGCCTTCCCCGGTACCGCCGCCCGGCCAGTGTTTGACCATGGTGATAACGCTGTCTTTTCCCCAGCCGGGATTAACGCTGTCTTCCGTCCCTTCTGTTGTCTGCATGCCGTCGCAGTAAGCTTTCGCAAAGGCAATGGATTGTTTGACGTCTCCGCCGAAGGTATCCTCCATGCGCATCCAGCGGGGTTCCGTCGCGAGGTCGACCTGCGGCCCGAGCGCAGTGCTGATGCCAAGCGCCCGGTACTCTTTACTTGCAATCTCGGCAAATTCCTTCACAAGCGCCGGATCCCCCGCCGCGGCAAAACCGATCCCCTCCGGCCATTTACTTACACCTTCACCGGCGGTCTTAAATTCCGCCTTGCTGGAACTCGCGCCGTGTCTGGGGTCTGTCGCGATACTTACGGGAATTCCGAAAGGCTGCGCTTCCGCCAGGGTCTGCAGTTCATTATTCCAGCGGACGGATACCTCCGAGCTTTCCGCACGTGACTGCAGTACGTTGCGGATGTGTTCCCCTGTCAGCATCTCCTTTACCTGATCCGTCAGCGCGAAGGGCTGATGCTTCGTACGGTCAAATGTTTCTCCGCCGTAGGTCCCCTTCATGGTCCTGAAATTCGGCGACGGCACCATCAGATGCCCTGAAACCAGCATCAGGCCTGCGATCTCGTCCGGGCCAAGCCGCTTCGCCAGGTCCTCCGCCCGTTTCTTCGCCGGAAGCCGCCAGTCTTCATAAGGCAGAAGTTCTCTCGTGCCTGCAAGATCTTTAAAAAACAGCCCGTCCTGTTCGATCAGCTGTACCTTCGTATAGCTGAGCCGGGGTCCGTTTGCCTGTTCCTTTCGATGAAATCCGTTCATTTTTCCTCCTGCAATCTTACTGCCGTGTATAAAAATCGTTTGATCCCCGCAGTTTATTTGTCCCAGATTTTGTTCAGAAAATAGCAGAAATGCGCACCGTTTCGCACGATTTCCCGATCGAAGGGACCATCAGGGCCGAGCTTTCGCATATGAGCGAAGGCAAAATGTCCGTCGTTTAACGCGAGCTGCTCACCGTAGCCGGCTTCGATCATCTTTTCTTCAAAACCGACGCCGACAAATTTCGGCGCACGCCGGGCAAAGACCCGTTTGCCGTCAAGCTCCGGGATGCTTGCGATCCGGTCGGTCGTATGCGGCTTATAGAGTGCCGTGCCTTCATTCTCGTGACCGTTCAGAATGTACTCTGCGATCTCGAGATAGCGCTCGATATAGGACGCGTCGTGCACATCGTTTCCGGCCGCAAGCAGATCATAGTACGGCCGCAGCGCATTCCAGCGCACAAGATTCCGATAGGAATGCTCGACCGAAATCTGGCTGTCGAAATAGTTTCCGTTCAGCTCGTCGCCGCAGAAAAGGATGCGGGATTTGCGGTCCAGGAACTGCAGAGAGCCTTTGGCGTGCTCGTCAAGCGCAATGACTTCGAGCGGCCGTCCCTTCAGATTGATCACATCCCCGTCATGCAGGAAGACGACCGGATAGTCCTCGGGGACATTAAGATCCGCGAATTCTTTAAATTCCGCGCGCAGCCGGTAGGTATCCTCCGACATATAGACGCAGTCGAACTGATAACAGTTCAGGATGTGATCGCCGTGATAATGCGTGAGAAGCATCCTGTACAGCGGCTTTTCAGGACAGAGCGACTGACAGAAATCACGGATACTGCCCGCGCCGATACCGGAGTCGATGCAGATGAGTTCGTCATCGCCCTCCAGCACATAGATGTGATCTCCGTCCGAAAGCACCTGCCAGACGCCGTCTGCAAGCTTCGTCGCCTTAAAGTAGGGCTCGCTCTGCGGGCGGATATCGCCGTCCGGCGCCTCAAGAAGAATATCCGAAAATTTACTGAAGTCCAGCGGACCCATATTTTTATGCCAATTCATACTGCTCCTTTCCTGCCGCAGGCAGCCACGATGGACCGGTTTTCAAGCCTGAAGCCGTCATCAGCGGCCGATCCCCGCGGATCACTTATCTCACGTTCACGATCACCTGTCCGTAACCGGTCATCGGATTTTCATGTTCATTCCTGGCCTCCAGGATCAGGCTGAAGAAATCGCCGGGCTTCGCGTCTTCCGGGATACGGAAGCTGAAGCGATGATATCCCTGCCCATCTGCAGTGCTTATCGCAGCCCGCTCCCTTCCGAATGTCTGAAGCGCCTCCTCTTCACTGCCCTGATACTGCGATCCGGCCCGGTAGAGCCACCATTTGGCCTCATAAGGGCGTTTGTCGAAAACTGACGCAAAAACATACACAGTCTCTCCCGGAGCGGCTGTAAGGTCCTTTTCCCGCGCTGTAACGAGCGGATTGTGATTCGCTTCCTCCACATCCTTCACACACCAGTCGGCGCGTGCCGCGAAATCCTCGTGGTAGGCCTTCAGGAAGGGATTTACCGGGGGCTTACGTTTCTGATGCTCCGCCATCATCGCGCCGATATCGACAGGCTTCATATCGTCGACGTGAATCACACCGAGCATGGTCCCATACCGCCAGTCTTCCATGCCCCGGAGACCGAAATTGGTAAACAGGGGAATATAGGTCCCGGAATCGCCTTCGCCCAGGATGTCATATTTCTCAAAATGCATCGCAGGCATTCCGTTAAAGCCCCAGTCGAGGACCGGTGTGAGACCATACTGGAAGCGCTCGCATTCTCCCGGATAATAGGTGCCGTCGCCGTAGAGCGCGTACTTTCCGACAAGCGGGCCGTGATTCACCTTGAAATGCGGATACATGTACGCCGCCTGCATCAGAGGAAGTGTGTCCTCCTGACAGCCCTTCGCGGTCATGAAGGAAGCATAGCCGAAATCCGAACGGATACAGCGGATGCCCGGAAACTTGCCCGGAATATCGCAGTCAAGAAAGCTGTTGTCCTGTCCGTGTCCGCCCATGACGCCGAGAATCGCCACCTTATCGACAACCTTTTTACAGATCGACGGCCATTCGGGCGTACCGTTATACCGCTCGTAAATCGTAAGAAGGGCCCGGACAATTGTATTCACGCCGCCCCAGGACTGCAGGTAGAGAATGTCCTCCCGCTCGTCCAGGATGCAGCGTTCAATAAGCCGCGAGCCTTCGGTATCAAAGCGGACGTCGCCCTCAAACCAGTAGTTGCCGTAGAAAACCTTATCAAGAAGTTCCTGCGGCGCCGGATAGCCCTGCGCGTGCTTCGACAGCATCGGATAAACCGCCGCATATTCATTCCGGATCAGATCCTCGATCCAGCCGATTTCAAAGGGCCGGTACATCATGAGGTCTTTCGCCCGCGGGTCGGGCAGACGGTCTTTCATCGGTCCTTCCGTTTCCCCGGGGCCAAGGCAGCAGTAATGAGGCGTCACTTCGCCCAGCGTGTGCACACCGTCTCCGTTAAAATGGTACTGGGAAGAGGTATAGACGATTCCCTCCAGATCCAGCTCATTCAGGTACAGGAACAGGTGGATCAGTGAATTCATATCATCGCATTCCATATCCGTTGTAAGGATGGTGCGCGGTTTCATTTTCATGGCATTCGCTCCTTTTTACTGAATTGTTATCTTCCGTTCAGGCCGAGCCGCATCATCGCCGATGAGCCTTTTTCCCGGACATCCGCCATCAGCCCGAAGGCTTTTTAAGCAATCTTAAAATATTCCCCCGGACTGACTATCTGTAAAATCCGGGGGAATTTAATGAACAGCAATACCCTAAAGCTGCCGGTCAGTGTTTTCCAAGCCACTGCAGCAGGGACACTTCCTCGCCGCCGCACACAACCTTCGATCCGTCAAAGTCGAAATCGCAGTCGTTATTGAAAACAGGGATCCAGGAGAAGTGGCCGAAATATTCGTAGGGCTTTCCGTCTACCGGGTCCGCAAGACCGTGCAGGTCTTCGATCTTGTCCCAGTAGCTGAAGTGCACGTCTTTATTTCCGGCTTCCACCAGGCGTTTATAGGTGGGAAGTGCATACTCCGCCGGCGGAACCAGCGTATCGGTCTTCGCCGCGACAAACCAGATCGGCAGGTCCTTGATCTTCGCAAGCTCTTCGTCGCTGATGCACTTGTCGGGAAGCGCTTCACAGACCGGGAAGGCCGCCGCGAAGAAGCCCGGATAGTCGAGGATCATGCGGACGGTCATGAAGCCGCCGTTCGAGTCGCCTCCGATAAAGATGCGGTTGGTATCGATCGAAGGATTATCTGCTATAAATTCGTCGATGCAGGCCTTTAATGCCGGGCCGTACTTGGTCTTTCCGTTCGCTTCGATTCCGCCGGTGCCGGAATCCATCCAGAAGGTCTCGGTCTGCGGGGCCAGCACATAAGCGCCGCCTTCGCCGAAGAAGCTCTGTACCAGGCCGCTCGAAAGTGCGGTCACTTTGTTTCCGGCATAGGCAGCCGTAACATCCTTCCCGCCCTCTCCCGCGCCGTGGAGCCAGATGACGAGGGGTTTCTTCTCGCCGAGGCCCTGCGGGACAAAGTATCCATAGCGAAGCGGACAGGCTTCATAAGAAGAAACGCTGTTGATCCAGCCGTAAAGGTCCGGATTCATGGTCTTGATCTTATTGTCAAATACGAGGCCCGTCACGATGTCCTTCTCATCCTGGAAAGGCTTCACCTGGGTAATCGTATGCGCCGAATTGATAAACGTATTGAACGGGCCGTCCTGTCCAAGCTCGGAGCTGAGCCACTGGCCGGGGCCGTGCTTGATCTCAAGCGTCACAATATCCGATTCTTCCATGCAGTTTCCTTCAAGATCCGAAGGATACGCCGCCGTTACGGTCAGGAAGCCGCGGCTTTCGACCATATCCTTCGGCACATTCGGGTCAAAGGAACGGAACTTCTGCACGAGAAGCTGCTTTCCGCATTTGTCCAGCCGCCGGACATAGACAGAGAAGGTATCGCAGTCAACCGCGCCCTCCTTCACTTTTCCGTCAAGCGGAAGAATAATTTTGGTTACGTAGGGTCCGAAGTCTGTAACACGGACCTCTGTTAAGTAAGCTCTTGCCATAATGAATAATTCCTTTCTGACTGCACCTCATCTGTCAGCTTCGCTGACACCTTCCCCTTAAAGAGGAAGGCAGCGGGAAAGCGGGTTATTAAAAAACGCGCAGGGCCGATGCCCTGCGCGTAAGTAAAGTCCGATCAGCCCTTGACGCCGCCGAGGGTAATACCTTTGACGAAGTTGTTCTGAATAAACGGATAGATGACAACGATCGGAAGGATACCGCATACTGCCATCGCCATACGGACGGAAACCGCCGGGATGGAAGCAAGACCGGTATTTGCACCGCTGATCGTGGAAGAGTTCTGCTGCAGGAACTGGATGTTCTGCATCATACGGTTCAGGAGGTTCTGGATGGTGTACAGGTGTGTAGCCTTGGACAGGTATACATAACCGTTCATCCAGTCGTTCCAGTAACCGATGCCGATGAAAAGCGCGATCGTCGCAACGATGGGCTTTGCCAGCGGGAAAGCGATCTTCAGGAAAGTCTGATACTCATTCGCACCGTCAATGTAGGCGGCTTCCAGGATTTCATCCGGAACGCCCGAGACGAAGTAGGATTTCATCATCATGACGTTGAAAGCATTCATCAGAAGGCCCGGAAGCAGCAGACCAAAGAAAGTGTCC
This sequence comes from uncultured Lachnospiraceae bacterium, assembly GCA_947168905.1. Classification (GTDB taxonomy): domain Bacteria; phylum Bacillota; class Clostridia; order Lachnospirales; family Lachnospiraceae; genus UBA1267. The sequence continues at coordinate 20,616 of CAMVNR010000021.1, read as the reverse complement.
TTTACATGGAAGACGTTGACATAGTTCATATAGGTCGGTACCAGACCGCCGTTGAACAGCATCGTGAAGACAACAAGGAAAGTGATCACGCCTCTTCCGGGAAGGAATTTCTTGGAAAGTCCGTATGCAAGAAGCGTGGTGATCGCAAGACCTACGACAACGCCGATTGCTGTCAGTACAAAAGACATCAGATAAGCCCTTGTAAGGGAATTACCGGAGGTGAAAATGTACTGATAGGCATAGGCGCTCCACTGCTGCGGGAAAAATGAATAACCGTTTCTTACAAGAGCACTGTCATCGGTAAAGGATGAGATCAGAAGCAGGATCAGCGGAATAACCGCTGCCAGCGAGAGCAGAATCATAATGATGTTTCCAAGAATTTGGAAACGTCCTTCTTCTCCGACGCTTTTTCTTTTCATATTGTTCTCCTCCCTTCCTTAGAATAACGCACTGTCCGGATCGAGTTTACGAACCAGCAGGTTCGCGCTCAGGATCAGAACGAATCCGACGAGTGACTGATACACACCGGCTGCGGCAGACTTCGTAATGTCGCCCTGCTCGATCAGAGCTCTGTAGACGTAGGTATCAATCGTGTTGGTAACCGGGAAAAGCGCTCCGGAGTTACGCGGCACCTGGTAGAAGAGACCGAAATCCGAGTAGAAAATACGGCCGACTGCCATCAGGGACAGCATGATGATCGTGGGACGCAGAAGAGGAAGCGTGATCTTGGTGATCTGTTTCCACTTGGTTGCACCGTCGATTCGGGCCGCCTCGTAGTAAGAACGGTCAAAACCGAGGATCGTTGACAGGTAAATGATACAGTTGTATCCGATGCCCTTCCACAGGTTTACAAAAACCAGGATAAAGGGCCAGTATTTCGCGTTGTCATACCAACCAATCGGCTCTTTGCCTAAGGGCTTCAGGATCGAGTTGTTGATGAAACCGTTATCAGCGGACAGGAATGCGAATACCAGATAGCTGATAATAACGGCAGACAGAAGATGCGGCAGAAGAATTACGGACTGGTAGAACTTCTTGCCCTTTCCCGTCAGTTCTGACAGGATGATGGCGACCGCTACGGCGAAAATCAGGTTGATAATGATAAACGCCACATTATAAAGGATTGTATTTCTGGTAATGACAAGAGCATCCGGTGTCGAGAACAGGTAGGTAAAGTTCTTTAAGCCATTCCACGGAGAACGGTAGATACCGAACTTTGCGGAATATTTCTTGAAGGCAAGAACAATACCGGGCATGGGCATGTAGTTGTTGATCACCAGATAAATCAGTCCCGGAAGCATCATGATGTAAATCGGAATCGACCGCTTAACCAGCGCTTTTCTTTTTGCCGGGGTGAGTTTCTCTTTATTGATTGCTGCCACTTTTTCCCTCCTCATCATGAAAGGAAAGGCAGAGGCGCGGGGCTTAGATTCCCCGATCCTCTGCCTCCTGAATTAAATCATCTCTTTTTAACAGCTCACAGTGAATGGTTTCTTACTGCGCGTCAGCCCAAGCCTTCAGAGCATCAGCCTTCGCCTGCATGTACTTCTCAAGACCAGCCTGTTTCAGTCTCTCGACCATTTCCGGAATAACCACATCCGGATCCACAAAGCCGAGTTCAAGCTGCTTTCTGTACTCTTCGTAAACGTTCGTCAGAGCGGAATACTCGTTGGAAACGTCGCTGTTGTCCCAGGTGAAGCCCATGGCCTTGGAGGTACGAGCCTCGTCGTTGAACTTCTGCATTCTGTCCCAAAGGGTCAGTTCGTCGCCTTCCCAGATCTTCGCGATGAACTGGTTCGGAAGTTCCCAGTTGGTGTTGTTGTAGTACTCGGAATTCTGAGCGTCAACGCCGTCAGCAAAAGTGATGTGCTGGCCGTCTTCTGCCAGTTTCCATTCCTTGCCTTCTTCGCCCCAGCACATCAGAGTCATGAGTTCAGGGTTGGTGTAAAGCTCGTTCAGAACCTGCATGGAAGCAATCGGATCCTCGGTAGCGTGGTTCATAACCCAGGGCATCGTGCCGTAGGTGGAAGCCTTCTTGAAGTCAGGACCGCACTGGAAAATGATTACGGGCATACCGCAGAGGTTGGATTCCTGCTGCTTGATGCCGGGCTTCGTAGCGGTCTTGTATGCGCAGAGGCTGCCGGACTTAACCTGAACGGTCGTAGCAACGTCGGTTGTCGCAGCGTCCATGCTGAAGAACCCGAGGTCGTGGTTCCAGTGGTACATACGGCGGCAAAGCTCATAATACTTCTCATCCTCGAAGGGGTTGGTAACTTCAAGGCTGTTGCACGGATCGCAGAGAGCGCCGAAGTAGTCGTTGCCGATGTTGTCGATCTCAAGGCACTGAGACATAACAGAAGTTGCATCCATGAAGAACGTGGTCTTGTCCGGATAAGCTTCCTTCAGCTGAGTCAGGATGCCTTCGATTTCGTCGAGGTCGGTGTAGATGATCTCATCGCCTTCGTTTGCATACTTGGAAGCGTAGTCGTAGCCGATCGTATCCAGGTATTCAGCCGGGATCGAGATGCCGAACATGCCGGCAGCGTCGTCCTTCTTAACCGGAACGCCGTACAGGGTGCCGTTCACGCGGCAGCCGTTCAGCTCGATCTCTTTGAAGCATTCCTTGATGCCTGCGCCGTAGGTATCAATCAGACCGTCCTCTTCGAGGTCGTACAGATAACCTGCGTTGACAGAAGACATGAAGCCGCCCAGAAGGCCGTTGAAAAGGTCGGGAGCGTTGCCGGAAGCAAGGTCCAGGTTCATCTGCTGGGAAAGAGCGCCGATACTGTCGATCGTAAGCTCTACCTTGATGCCGAGCTTTTCTTCGGTGATCTTGCTCATCGCAGCGCCGATACGGTCAACACCGGCCGGCTTGCCGGCGAAGTTGCCGAAGCAGATGGTAACGGTGGGCATATTGCCGGAAGCCTTACGGTCCGCAATTGCCTTTTCAGCTGCAGACTGATCGCCTTCCTGTGCAGCCTCAGTAGTCTGGTTGTCAGCAGGCTTGTTGCCGCTGTTTCCTCCGTTGGTGCAGCCTGCAAGAACAGACAGCGCAAGGACGAGAGCGAGCATCATAGCTAATACTTTTCTCATGTTTTTCTCCTTTTGGTTGATTTCTGGCGTTAAAGACCGAAAGGCCGTTTCGTCATTTTGTACGAAAAGGATACCATGAAATCGTCACTTTGTCCTGTACAATTCTTTGATATCGCTGAACAATTCCGCGATGCTATGATCTTTTTCCGGCATTTTTACGATAAGTGCTCGGTGTGTTTCCGGTAATTTTCTTAAACTGCCGGTGGAAATAGGTGCTGTTTGAAAAACCGCAGCGCTCGCCCACCTCTTCAAGCGTCAGATCTGTGGAAAGAAGGAGTTCTTTAGCCGCAGCGATTCTCTGCTCGGCGATATAGGAGGAAAGCACGCCTCCCGTTTCCTTATGGAAAAGGTAGGAGAGATAGTCCGTTGAAATGTGAACATATTCTGCGATCTGCGTGCGGTCCAGCTCCGGATCACGAAAATGATCTTCGATATAATCCTTCACCTTCTTTACGAGGCTTCCGGATTCCTTTTCCCTGCGCAGGCTCATATCCGCTTCTCTTAACAGGCTTTCAGACCAGCGAAGAAGGCTTTCGGGAGAACTGGAAGCCATTGCAAAGTCCGCGCTGTGTGAAACCTCCGCCAGCATCTCACCCGCGGAGCGCTTCTGCTCGGAAAAAACGGAAATCACGAGGTCCAGAAGTCCGTAGAAAATGATTGACAGATATTTGACGGAATAAACTCTGTTCCTGCGCTCGAGGAGACCCCGGATTTGAAACAAAATGTCCTCCGACTTCCCTTCCAGAAGCAGTTCGCGCCAGTTCTGCATCGGAATCAGCACGGAATTTCGATCTTCTTTCAGCCGATCGATCTGCTCCGTGCTGGTAATAGACACCACCTGGCTGCCGTTTGTCAGAATGCGGAGCGCATACTGGGACAGAAGTTCCGCCGCGTACGGCGCCGCCAGAAGCGGCGCTTCCGAAAAGGTATACAGTACGAAACTGTGATCGGGGTGCATCTCACTAAGCTTTTTCACGAGCGCTTCACAGCGTTCATGAAGCTCGCCCTGGGAGACTCCCGTATCGCAGCGCGTGCTGATCATATATCCCCTCCGGTCCGCTGCCGCGGCGCAGGAATCTTCCGACAGAAGCTCGCGAATGTCAGCATGCATCGCAGGCGCGGCGTCCGGGGAAGTCACGTCCGATATTTCGGAACGGTCCTTTTTTACCACGAGATAGCTGTAATAGAAGTGATCTTCGATGGAAATATCCTCGATGCCGGCGCTTTCCAGATGCTCCGTAATCGCATCGGCATCCTGTGCCGGAAGCTCGCCCGAGTACAGAAGCTGCCAGAAGTGCTCTCTCTTCAGCCTTCCAGCTGCTTTCTGTGCCTGTCTTTGCCGCTCGAGTTCCTCTCTGGCCCGTGTGATCACAAGCACCAGCTGGGCGCTTTCGATCGGCTTGACCAGATAATCGAAAACCCTGAGCTGGATCGCTTCCTTGGCATAGTTGAAGTCCGCATGTCCGGTCAGGAGAATGTTGATTGAATCATATCCCTGTTCGATCACCTTCCGGATCAGGGACAGTCCGTTTTCCCGCGGCATTTCCACATCGGCAAGAAGGATGTCGATCCGGTTCTCCTGATACATCTGAAGCGCCTGTTCGGCGCTGTAGGCTTCCAGTACGGTATCGATCCCGTACTCATTCCAGCGGATACGGTTTTTCAGTCCCTGAACCAGGTAATATTCATCATCCACAATCAGAAGATTCATCAGTTCCTCCGTCTACTGCCTGTCCCGATACTCCACATAGGGAATATCAATGTCGTTTCGCGCTCCCAACCCGGGTTCATTGGAAAGCGTCAGTCCGGCGCTCTCCCCGTAATACAGCTGCAGACGCCGGGCGATATTCCGGACGCCGATTTTCTGGCCGTCAGTACCGGCGATCCCGGATTCCTCATTCTCATTCACCATCCGGAGGATCTCTTCCGGATAGCCTCCGCCCGAATCCAGGTGCATAATGTGCAGCCGTTTCTCTCCGTCTTTCTGATAAACTTCCGCCCGCACAAGAAGCTTCAGCTGTTCCCCCATGACCAGATTATATTTGAAGGTATTCTCCGTAAACATAATCAGGATCAGCGGGAAAACCATTGCCCGGGAGGCTTCCTCGGAAATCTCCATTTCAAAGGTAATGCAGCCGGGAAAACGGATCTCGGAAAGCGCGACATAGTTTCTCTCGTACTCCGCTTCCTCCGAGAGGGGCACCCGCTCCTTTGTGCTCAGCGTATACCTCAGATGTTCCGACAGCGTCGCAACCATCTGATGGATGATCCGGGTATTTTCCTCCGTTCCGTCATTCATGTATCCAATCATGTTCAGACAGTTGATCAGAAAATGCGGCGCGACCTGGGAGCGAAGCGCGAGAAGCTGGAAATTTTTCGCCTGAATATTTTCTTCATAGGCCTCGATCTTGAGCGACTGGATCCGGTCGACCATGTGGTTGAAGGAAGCGCCGATCTGCTTCATCTCGATCAGCGGAATATCCTGCGTGTTGATACGCTCGTCTTCATGCCCGGACGCCACCGCGTCCGTCACGGTGCCGAGCATCGACACCGTAGCGCGCAGGAATCTGCGAAGCCCTCTGTCTACAAACACGAAAGCAGCCCCCGTCAAAGCAAGGATCGCCAATGTGATCTGAGCGTATCTCTTTAAGGAAATATCAATCTCCCGAACCGGAACCAGGGCCGTAGCGCGAACGCCCTGGTCGCTGAATCCCAGCTCCTGCACCACAATCAGATACCGTGTTCCGTCTATGCGCACGATCTCGTAGTCCTGATGACCGCCTTCTTCCTCAATTCTTTTCAGCTTTCTGGACATCCTGTCCATTTCGTCTTCGCTTAAAGCGGACGAAAAGCGGTCTGAACGCATCGGCAGAATCCGTCCCTCTGCATCGGAGAAGATCACCAGTGCATGAAATTCGCCCAGCTCCGTCAGCGACTCGCCAAGGCGGTCGAGATTGGTCCAGGATCCGGCAAAGCTGTTCCGGTTATCGAAAATCCTGACAAGATAGGTCGTCCCGTCATATTCCAGCGTCCGCCAGTATACGCCGTTTCCGACACCCATTTTCGTCCGCTGCTTTTTGTCCGTAATCTGCTCTCTCAGATAATTATGGAAGGTCTGACGGGTGCTTTCATAATTCTGAACCGAAATCCAGGTGTCGCTTACAGGAAAATACGTCAGCATGCCTTCAACGACCTGGAACGAGCGCAGATTGTATTCCATCAGATTCTGGAGCCTGGCGTTTCCTCTGTAATCGCGTTCCTCCTTCGTCTGAAGCGCAGCCTGGGAATAATCGGTGGAATACTGGGCGATCTCCATGAGATAGTAATCAACGCCCAGAAGAGACTGTGAGATCTGCGTATCGTAAAGCGTCAGTGTCTGCTGGATGTCCAGGAAGCGCTGCCTTCTCACGGTCAGCGACGTATAGATCATAAAGCCGAGAAGACATACGACTTCCACCCCCATCAAAAGGTACATGATCCAGTAGATGCGGCTTTTAAATGAATATGTTTTTTTCTCCGCTGCAGCAGATTTTATCATGAATCATCCTTCCAGATGTCTTACACGGCTTTTTCGGCCGGTTTTTTCTTTCGGAGGTGCCGGAAATAATAGTAGCTCACCTCGATGATGAAGCAGCTTGTCCATCCGACCGGATAACCGAGACCGACAAGAAGCGGCGTGTTCGCGATAAAATGCGTAACTGTAAAGAGATAAACCTGCCGGATGCCGACAAAAGCCGCGAGCATGATAATCATCGGCCCTCTGGAATCCCCGCGTCCGCGAAGCGCCGAAGCCAGTACATGGTTGACGCAGTTAAAAAGGAGGAACAGGGTATTGGCATGGATAAACAGGGCGCCGGCTTCGATAACATCCGTTTCCTTTGAGAACAGGCGCACCGAAGGCTTTGCGAAAACCACCAGGAAGGCCGCAATCACCGCCGTCACGATAAGAGACATCAGAATCGTAATGAAGGTGCCCTTCTTCGCGCGCTCCTCCTTCCCTGCGCCGATATTCTGGGAGACAAAGGTCGTCGCGGCCATCGCCATACTCTGCATCGGCAGCATGATAAAGGAATCGAGCTTATTGTAGGAGCTCCAGCCCGCCATGACCGTCGAACCGAAGTAGTTGATGTAAGACTGTACGAAGATATTCGAGAAAGCCGTAATGACCGACTGGATGCCGGCCGGCAGTCCGACACCGAAGATCTGTTTTAAGGTGGCGCCGTCGATCCTTAAGTCCTTCCAGGAGAGACGGTAGATTTCCTTTGAACGCGTGAGAAGAATCAGGATCAGCACCGCCGAGACCGACTGGGAAATAATCGTCGCAATGGAGACGCCCGCGATTCCCAGCTTCAGCCAGATGACAAACGCCAGATCGAGAACCGTATTCAAAAGGCTCGTCAGGATCAGGAAGAGCAAAGGACGCGTGCTGTCTCCGACCGCCCGGAGGATTCCGGAGCCCATGTTGTAAATCAGCAGGCCGGAAAGCCCCAGGAAATAAATCGTGAGGTAAGTGACCGCGTCATCAAACACGTCCTCCGGCGTATCCATGAAGCGGAGCATCGGCTTGACGCCGATGACGCCGATTGCAGTGAAAAGCACACAGGCGATAAAAGTCATCAGCATCGTCGTCTCCACGGCGGTATGAAGCTTCTTCATATCCCGCGCGCCGAAATTGTGGCCGATCACGACGCCTGCGCCGACCGAGAATCCGTTGAAGAACATGACGAGCATGTTGACGATAATCGTTGTCGATCCGACGGCTGCAAGCGCTTCCTTTCCGACAAAGTTCCCGACGACAATGGAGTCGACGGTGTTGTAGAGCATCTGGAAAACATTTCCGAGCATTAAGGGCAGCGAAAACAAAATGACCTGCTTTACAATAGAGCCCTCTGTCATAATAACGGTCGGAACAAAAAGTTTAGATTGCCCTTTCAAAAGTTTTTTTTCCATTTTTCTTCCTTTTACGAACCGCCTGAAATGAGCAGATTAATATTAATTTTAGCATACCACAGGAGCGGCTTTTTTTCAATTCCTCAGTGCTTAAAGAACACCCCGTTTTATGTAAACCGACCGTGCTTTCCAGGTGCAGCGCTTTCTGCCGGCAGGCATCCTTAAAGCGCGGTCCGGATCTTTCCCGCCGGCACGCATTAAGGTGATGGATGATAATCCTTTGTTCGGCAGAAAGCAGCCTTTTTCCCTCCGGAATAATCCCAAATCAAAAGGAGGGATATCTGCATCCCCCCCTTATCTCTACAGACGGATTCCGCCGCACTTACATCTTTCGCAGGACTTTCTTTCTCAAAAGCCCGGGCACCGGGCTCTTAAAAGAAGTGTTTTTTTGCTTCCGCCGGATTATACAGCAGAGCTTCCTGAAAATGACGCGCCCCGAAGACCGGAACAGACGGAGCCTTATGGTAACAGCCCCGTCTGTCATGGATCCCCGTATCCGGGCCGGTTTCCTCCCGGCCTGTGTATCCGCCTCTTAGCTGTACGCCTTGCTGCTCATCACGTAGTTCATCAGGTGCAGCACCGCTTCCCTGAGTTCGTCAAGCGTTACCCTGCCTTCCTCATAGCCTTTCAGAACCTGCCTGATCACCGGCGGTCCTCCGGGCATGACCACATCGTTTCCGGCAGCGACCGCATCCGCGCCGTCCACAACGATATCCATATCGCCCCAGTCCGTCACGACAACGCCGTCATAGCCCCATTCACCGCGCAGGATTTCCGTGCAGAGCACATGATTTCCGCCGGCAAAGCTGCCGTTCACCTTATTGAAGGAGCTCATGATTGTCATCGGCTTCGCCTGCGTAATCACCATCTCGAAGGGCTTTAAGTAAAGCTCTCTCGCTGCTCTGCCGCTGACAATCGAATCCGCTGCGTCAATACTCTTGCGTTCCTTTCCGCGGCGGTAGGTTTCCTGCTCGTTCAGCGCAAAATGCTTCGGACAGGTGGTAACCGCGTTGTTCTCCATCGCGCCTTTTGTAATCGCAGTGCCCATAACGCCCGCGAGCACAGGATCCTCGCCGAAATACTCGAAGGCTCTTCCTTCGATCGGGTTTCTGACAAGGTTCATCCCGGGCGCAAGCCAGGAATCGACCCCGAGCTGCTCCGCCTCGCATCCGCAGGCAGAGCCGAATTCATACGCAAGTGCGGGATTAAAGGTGCAGGAGAGCATCATTCCCGTCGGCCAGGCGACCTTTCCGACAGAAGCCGGTCCGTCCTTGTAGCAGGTCGTCCGGATCCCGTACTTTTCAATCGCGGGATTACTGTAGCCAAAGCCCAGCTCCGGTCTTGTTGTCGTGCCGATCGGCGAGCCGTCTTCATACATCAATGTCGGCGGCTGGTCCTTCGCGGTAATTCCGCCGAAGGGAAGGCCCGGGCCGTAGCCGTTTGCGAGGACCGCGAGTTCCTGAAGGCTCATCTGGTTTACAAACTGCTCCATAGTCACGCGTCCGGCCTTCACGTCCGAAAGCGTTGATTTTTCCGCTTCTGTGGAGAAATCATGGCCCGGATATTCCGGCCAGCTTAAGTTCAGGTCCTCTAAAGTCACGGTAAAACGCGGGCTAAACGGCGCTGCTTCTTCTGCAGGGATCTCCTTCTCAGGCGCGAGGAGCTTTACCTTGTCCCTGTTCACGGGAAGCATTCCGATATCTGCCGTCACCTTTCTCGTCACAATCGTTTCAGGGACATGAATCACGGCCGCCGGCGCAGTATTCCTCGAGCTGTTTCCGACAAGGACCGTATATTTTCCTGCCTCAATGATGTATGCCATCGCCTCTTCGTCAAAGCTTGCAAGCTCTGTAAGCGCAAAATCAAGGCTTACAAGTGTTTCTTTTCCGGGAGCGATGCATTCGGTCTTCGCAAGGGCTATGAGGTCTTTTTCCGCCTTCTTCAGCTTGCCGAACGGCTTATGCACATACAGCTCGACTGCTTCCTTTCCGGCAAACCGGGAAGAAATATTCTTGACGCAGACGCTGACCGTAATCCTGCCGTTTTCCATCCCGCTCTGAATAGGCACCATCGCGAAATCCGCATAGGAAAGGCCGAAGCCGAAGGGGTACGCCACTGGTTTTTCAAAGCTGTCAAAGTAGCGGTAGCCCATGTAAATGTCTTCCTGATAGAGGGTTACGGGGCTCATGGCAAATCCTGTGCTGCCGTTTTCCTCTGCCAAGAGACCATAGTCTTTGTACTGGAGGATCTCTTCTGGTTTATCCTTGTTCGAAGAAAAATGCTTCGCTGTCGGGTAGTCCTCATAGAAAAGCGCCGCCGTTAAGCAGAGCTTTCCCGAGGGGGAGATCTTTCCCGTCAGAATATCCGCAAGCGCGCCGGCCGCCTGCTCGCCCGAAGCGCCCATGAAGAGCACGGACTTAACCTCGGGGTACGCCGTTACCGCCGGAATGTCGATCAGGCCGTTCACATTCAGCACGACGGCCACCTTCGGGAAATGCCTGCAGGTCATCTGAAGGAGTTCCTTCTCGGAATCCTGGAGCAGATAATCGTCCTCCACGCGCCGGTCGCACTCCTCTCCGCCCGTCTGCCTGCCGATGATGACAAGGGCCGTATCCGTTTCCTTCGCGGCTTTTGCAAGTACCGCTTCCTCCGGCAGTTCTTCCGCCACCGCAGGCGTATATTTCCCGAAAATCTCATAGATCAGGCCGCTTGCGACCAGCCCTTCCATCTGCTTGAAAAAGTCTTCGCCGTCAGTGAAATCTTTTTCCTTCGAGTCCTTTTCCCCGCGTGCTTTTACTTCCTGATAGAATGCCGATACGGGCGCCGATAGAAGAAGCCCCGCTTTCTGAAGCTCCTCCGGAATTCCAAGCGTATTTTTACTGTGACTTGCGCCGGAGCCGCCGCCGCCGATAATAACGCCAAGCTGTGTGCGTCCGAGAAGCGCAATGCTTTTCCCCGCACTAAGCGGGAGGAGTCCGTCCTCATTTTTCAGAAGAACCATCGCTTCGCCGGCGATCTCGCGCGCGAGCGCCTGACGGGATTCTTCAGACTGGTATTTCTGATTCATACTCTGTTCCTTTCACTGGTTCATGTCTTAAGTACGGTACCGCGCTCTTTTTACTTCGCGATACCGGTAAGCGCGGCATGAAGCTTTCGTAAGGTCGTCTCTTTCTTGTCTCCGAGAATTTCCCCGAGCATTCCCTCCGAAAGGTAATCCGCTGCGGAAAGTCCCGTGTCACCCATGAGAAGCATGCCTTCCGGAATGGCGCGCCCGATGGCGGCCGTCATACAGGACATCAGCGCTTTTTTCCCGTCTGCGTTTTCCCAGATTGCCTTGATGGAATCGTGTACGGAATAGAAGCCGGGCTTCGCCTCGAGCGTTCCTGCGACCTCCGCGACGCTCTCAAACCAGTTGATCGCATCCTTTGTCTCCTTAAAGCCGGAAAAAGTAAACTCGGGAAGCATTTCCTCCACACTCCTGAGCATGATGCTGTCGCATACATCCTCCGCCCGGGCGACAATCGCGGTTCCTTCTGCCGTAATCGGAACATTCTCAAAGACAAAGGTATGCTCGCCTTCCTGCTCCCCAACCAGCTTTCCGTCCGCATAAAGCGCGACTTTGTGAAGGTTGGAATGAACGCGCACCGTCGTCGTCTGCCCCGGCCGCGCGAAGTAGCGGCGTCCGTCAATATGGACAAACGGCTCTTTTCCGTACCAGGCTTTGTAGACGTAGAAGGCGTCCTTCCTGATCTTCCGGTCCATCGAGACCAGGCCCTTGTTGTTCCTGCCCATCGTGCCGCCTTCTCTTCTGAAGTTGCTGCCGAAATCAAACATATTCCAGACAAAGGTACCCCAGATCCAGGGACGGGAGGCCCAGGTCTCACAGGCGTTTTCGTGCAGGAGCACCTGGTATTCCTCGGTATAATCCTGCTTTTCCGGATGATCGCTGTGGTAGCTTAACACGCTGTCGCAGCCGTACTCGGTCACGGCAAAACGGCGCTTCGGATACGCGGCGTGATACTTGTCGCACCACTCTGCAAGCTCCGGAAGCTGTCCTCTGTACCAGCCGAAATAGTGGTTCCAGCCTTCGGCGTCGGAGATATCATGCAGCGGATGGTCCCAGCCCGCGTTGTATTCATGCGCGATCACGGTCAGGCGTTTCTGATCCAGTTCCTTCACCGCCCGGTTCAGGTCTTCATGGCAGGGCAGAAGCTTCTCGTTGTCATTCCCGCCGATCAGGATTTCATTCGAAAGCCCCCAGCAGAAAATCGAGGGATGATTGTAATTCTGGGCCACAAGCTCGCGGATTTCATTGACCGCCGCCGCATGCGCATCGTCGTCCCAGCTCTGGGCAAAATACGGAATCTCTGCCCAGGCAAGAAGCCCCTCACAGTCGCAGGCGTCATACATTTCCTGCGCCTGCTGGTAATGCGCGAGACGTACGCTGTTCGCACCCATTTCCGCGATCATCGCCGCGTCTTCGTAAGCCGCCTCCACCGAAAGCGCGCTTCCCAGGTACAGGCGGTCCTGATGGCGGCAGACGCCCCGCAGGGGATAGTCCCTTCCGTTTAAGATGAAGCCGCGCTCCGGATCGATTTCGAAATCACGCACGCCGAATTCCGCCGACACCTCATCGATCACTTCATTGTGCTCCTGAAGCGAGACCTTCGCCGTATACATCTGCCAGTCGGTTTCCGGGTCCCATTTTCTTGCATCCGGAAGGAAGAGTCGTAGTACGGTTTCTTCGGAAGCCATTGCATACACTTCCGATACAGGATCGTCGTCGGTCCATACCGCGTCGGACGGCGAAACCGAAAGCGAAAGCTTCTGTCCCTTTTTCAGGCCGACAAGCTTCACGCGCGCGGTCACAAAGGCCCCGTCTTCCGTGTTTTCCGTATCGATATACACGCCCGGGCTTCCCAGGTCATCCAGTGAAATATGGCTCTCGGGAACGCTTAAAAGACTTACGTACCGGTACAGGCCGCCGTAGAAGGTAAAGTCTGCACGCTGCGGATAAACCTTGTCCGAATAACGGTTGTCGCAGAAAATCGCGAGCACGTTCCCGCCGTCCTTTAAGTAATCGGTAATATCGGCTCTGAACGCACTGTAGCCGCCGACATGGCGCGTGACAAAGCTGCCGTTCACATAGATTTCGCCGACAAGTCCGGCCGCTCCGACTTCAACATAAAGCCTTCCGCCTTCCCGGGGCTGTTTCAGCGGCTCGAAGCTTCTGACATACCAATAGGCCCCGCGCTCAAAAGGCACGCCGATCATGCCGTCCACCGCATTCCAGGTATGCGGGAGCGTTACAGGCTCCCAGCCGTCTCCGCAGGCAGGCATTTTGTCCGGTGCTTCTGTACAGGTCTTGCTGAACAGCCAGCTGTCGTTAATTAACTGAACTTCTCTCATGGATTCTCCTTTACAGACGCGGGCAGGAAGACGTCCTGCCGCTTGGTGAAAGTCCTGGCATCCGGGGTTCCTTCCCCTGACTGTTACGCCAGGACGGCCTTAACGATCACGACGCTCTCCGGCGGAAGCGTAAGCGGGAGGACATTTTCATTTTCCTTCACCGCTGCCTTCTCCCACACAAGCTGCGAAGCGCTTTCAATCTCTGCAAGCTGGGCCTTTGTCGGGTAGGCAGGTTTTCCCTGCGCTTCCCAGCAGCCGAAGGGATTGCAGTTATTACTGTCAATCCGGGCAACTTCGATGGATTTCACCGCGCCGACAAGACGCAGCTCGACTTCTTCTTCCCTGATGTCGCGCTCCTCAATGTCATGGTTGTAGACAAAGAGCGTGACTGTCCCGCCGTCTGTAAGCGGCAGCACCTCGGCGGTTCTCGACGCGCCGAAGCCCTCTACGTCAAGCCTTCTGCCGCCGGCCTTGTGCAGCTCCTCAAAGAGACGGTAGACAGGCTTTCTCGTGCCGTAGACGTTCACAAGCCCGAATTCATTATTGAACGGAAGCCCGTGAAGGCCCATTTCTTCAAAAATGTCGGAAATGCACCAGTAGGAATAGCCTTCGACCAGGCCTTCGTTATAGGCGAGTGTCGCCGCGACGCCGGCCGCCGCATAGCTTGTGTCGTAATGTCCTGCGTTCCATTCGGTGTAATACACCGGATAGTCGCCGGCTTCTTCCTTGACCTTCTTTGCGAGCCGGTACAGGATGTCCCTGGGGTTCGTGTTCTCGCGGTTGAAGAAAGCTTCCATCATCTTCTTCATCTCAGCGATCTGTTCCTCGCTCAGCGTCGAAACATCCGGCGCTTCGCCCCAGCCCTCGCCTTTTTCATTCTCCGTATTCATCCCGGCCGTCGATAAGGGGTCATCCGAAGGATAGTGATGGGTCGTAATGAAATCGTACGGCACATCGTTTTTCTCGCAGAATGCGCGAAATTCCGGAATCCACATGTTGTTCGAAGTCGCAGGTCCGCCCACCCTCAGCTTCTCATCCACGCCCTTTAAAGCCCGGGCGGTCAGTTCATAGAGGTGGAAATAGTCCTTCATCGTCCCGTCGAAGAAGAAACGCAGGTTCGGCTCGTTCCAGACTTCAAAGAACCAGGAGCGCACTTCCACAGCGCCGTAGCGCTCAATAAGATGCTCCGCCAGAAGCGTAATCAGGTTGCTCCAGTCCTCATCCTTTTTCGGCATGGAGGAGAAGCCTTTGTAGTGGAAGGTCGTCTGCGAAGTCGAAGCATACGCTTCCGGCATAAATCCGAGCTCCACAAAAGGCTTCATGCCCGCATCCAGCAGGAAATCAAAAATCACGTCGATATTAAAGAAGCTGATCTGCGGCTTCGCAAAAGGCACCATCGGCATAATCACGACGCTCATGTCGTCGTCGAGAAGCCCGTGGAAGCGAAGATATTTGAATCCGATCTCCCGATGGGCTCTTCGGATCTGCGCCTGCACATCCGCGCGCAGAATTGTCGCCGCGTGGCAGGATCCCACGCAGAGCTCCCAGTAGTGGGGGTAGTCTCTGCCTTCTTCGTTTAAGTGTACTGCATATTGAATGGCCATACTCAAGTTACCGGAAAATCCCGGTCCTCCTTTTCTTTCTCCCGGAAAATGATCCGGAGATGCTGTTATTTTCTGTACGCTCCTTTTCCCGCGTTTATGCAGTTTTTTTCAGGAAGCACTGACACCGAAGGAATAGCTTCCCGGCATCAGCCGGTATTTTGCCGTAAGGATGCCAAGATGCATTTCCATGCCTTCAAAGGCTGCACCCTTGGTTTCTCCGAAGGCCTTTGCAGTCTCTTCATCAACAGGAAGGTACAGCAAAGCTTCGGTATTTGCCGGAACCACCGCATGATACGACGAGAGCTTTCCCTGATCTGCAGTCCACGAGGACACGATCGTCCCGTAGACCGAGTCATACTCTGCCTTCACGCAGCTGAAATGACCGCCCGGCACCGGCTGCAGAATGAATTTCCGGAACGCTTCAGTTCCGCAGCGCTGAATACCCGCCTGATATTCCATCATCCATGTGCCGACGGCACCGAGTGAGTAGTGGTTAAAGGAATTCATCCAGTTCTGACCGCCGAAGCCGTTCTCGATCGTGTAAGAGCTCCAGCGCTCCCAGACCGAGGTCGCGCCGTTTACCACCGGGTAAAGCCAGGAAGGATTGCCGGTCTGTTCAAACATCTTGTATGCGGCGCCGGAATATCCGCCCTCCGTCAGTGCGGGAAGGAGCGGTCCTGTCGCCATGAAGCCGGTGGTCATCGTATAGCCCGTCTTTTCGCAGGCATCTCTTAAATGCTTCTCCGCAAGCGGTTTGTTTTTGTCTGAGAAAACACCGCACTGAAGCGGAAGCGCGTAGGAGCCCTGGGTATCCTGCAGACCTGCGCTTCGGTCCCGGGTCCTTCCGTCTTCGCCGACAAAGACCGCATTCCACTCTTCCTGCAGTCCGTTGCCGAAAGCTCTGAACCTTTCCGCATCCTCTTTTTCGCCGAGAATTTCTGCCGCCTGCTGCACGATGCGTACGCTCCGGTAGAACTGTGCGTTGTCCATGAGCGAGGGATCCGAGTCCGTCACGGCCAGATGATCTCCGAGGAAGCCGATATGCGATGTCAGGTACGAGAAGCCCTTTTCCGTCATGCCCATCATGCCCTCGATATGGCGCTTCATGGCCGGGTAGTTTTCCCGGAGGATCATCGGATCACCGTACTGCAGATAGCTCTGCCACGGGATCACGACGCCTGCCGCGTTCCAGGTATACCCGAGCGCGAAGGCAATGCCCGGCTCGGAGTACGGCGGGGCAAAGAGGTGGAAGGTTCCGTCCGCACCCTGCGCATCCCGCTGCAGAAGGTCGTAATTCCGGTAGAATGCGCTGACATCGGCCATATAGGTCGCTGTTTCGCTGTAAACCTGCGCGTCGCCCGCCCAGCCGAGACGTTCGTCGCGCTGCGGGCAGTCCGTCGGAATGGACAGGAAGTTCCCGACGGTCGACCGGATGATATTCTTAAAGAGCTGGTTCGTCAGCGGGTTGGAGGACTCGTAGCGCGCCGTCGGATGAACGGAGCTTAAGCAGATGCCTTTGATATTCTCCGCCGGAATCGGCCCGTCAATGCCGGAAAGCTCCACATAACGATATCCGTGGAAAGTGAATAGCGGCCGGAAGACCTCGTTTTTCTCTCCCTTCATCGTATAGCGGTCGGTCACCAGCGCGCCGCGCAGATTTTCCGTGAGAATCATGCCGCCAAGCTCACCGTAATAATAGGGATTCTCCGGCGACAGATTCGGATAGCGGATCTCGGCATAGCGGATGGTTATCTGCTGTCCCGCTTTGCCCTCGGGGAATGTGATCTCCGGAACGCCGACCATGTTGACGCCCATGTCGTAGAGGTAAACCGTATCGCCGCCGCGCGTTTCCGAGCCGGCATAGGATGCAGTAAATTCTTCTGTCTTAAAAACGCCCGGATCGCATTTTGCGTTGATTTCGGGCTCTCTTCCACGCACCTTCGGGTCCTGAATCGCAGCCGCTCGCCAGCCCTCGCCGGCGAATCCCGGCCTGTCCCAGCCGCGCACCGCTTCTTCCCGCCGCGCGTCATAGATTTCGCCGTTGAAGTTTCCGGCGTAGCGGACAGGGCCTTCGCCGAAGTACTGCCAGTCTTCGCCGGTTCCGATGTATTCTTCGTGTCCGTCTGCGTATTTCAACAAGAGAAGCGCCAAGAGCGCCTGTCTGTCGCCGTACCAGTTGTAGTTGGGGATATCATAGGAAACCTGGTCGCCGTACCAGCCGGAAGCAAGCACGGCACCCAGAGCGTTCTTTCCTTCCCGGAGCATGGAGGTCACATCGTAAGCGGTATAGAAGATCCGCGCCGCAAAATCCATATCGCCGGGGGCAAGGTATTCCTCCCCGACCTTTTCTCCGTTCAGCGAAAGCTCGCAGATTCCGCGGGCTGCCAAGTAGATTCTGGCGGAAACGACCTCTTTTTCTGCCGTAAATTCCTTCCTAAGCATCGGAAGCGCCCCGTGCGAAGGATCCGCATAGCATAGCGTCCCGGCTAAAACCCTGATCCGTCCGTCCGAAACTAGGATTCCTTCTTTTCCTTCGAAAATCCCATAGCCCGCGCCGGTTTTTTCGCCGAAGAATACATTCCTTTCTCCGCCGTAATGCCGAAGCTCAAAGGAAGAAAACTCCGCCTCCGTTTTCTCATCTGTTACAAAGCCGACGCCTGCAAGACGCGGGTAGATCGGTACATCCAGGACCTTCATCAAAGGATTCAGTATCAGATGCGTCCGCTCCTTTATGGGGTTTCTCGGATTATCGAGAAGCTGCCGATGCTCTTCCGGTCCCTCTGCCGGTACGCCGTCGACAGTCATCACTTCCATCTGGTTCCCGGAGATTACGATTTCATAAGCATGCTCCTCAAAGCGGTTCGCTTCGCTTATGACGCTCTTAGGGATCTTCAGGGAGGCAACAGGCGCCTCCCCGGTTTCGCCCGGTGCGTAGCCTTTCCGGTATACGTCGATTTTCGCGGGGATGGTCTCTGCATTCAGCCTGTACGCGATATAGTTTTCTCCCGCGATCAGATAGTTGTTCTGCGTAGCCCGTAAAAGCCTCGGGTCACCGGCGCCGAAGATTACGCCGGCGCTTTTTCCGCCTTCTTTCAGCTTCATCCGGAAGCATATCCGAAAGACGGGCATGGTTTCGGCCGCAATATTCAGTTCATCCGGGCCGATCCATTTCGCGCCGTGCCAGTCCTGAAGCGTCCTGCTCATTAAGCCGGTTGTGAAGGAAGATTCCGAAGAAAGCTCTTCTCCAAGTTCGTCCCAAACCGAAAGAAACCACCGGTATTCGGTCTTAGGAACAAGCTTTTTTTCTGTGCTTCCGAAACGGATGCCGACCGATTCGGCGGACTCCGTAAGGCCGCTGTCCCAGACCGTTTCTTCGCCGTTCTTCACACAGATCCGGTAAGCTGTCTGGCGCGCCCCCTGCCTGCTGCAGTCCATCCGCCAGCTGAACGAAGGAGCTTCTTCGTCCATGGCAAGAGGCCGTTCAACAAAATTCACCTTAAGATCCGCGAGTCTCGCTTTTTCCTTTGCCTCTGACATTGTTTGCACCTCTTTATATTAAACATCCTCGTTTATCTGCCTGTAAGTTCCGCTCAATAAAACGTCCGTAATAAGCCGGACCATGCTGCAGAAACAGCCTCAGGGCATTTTCCGGATTTCCTTCCTGTAAATCCGTACGAAAAAGAAAATGCTGACGCCGAGCGAAAACAGCTCGGCAATCGGGAATGCCCACCAGACTGCGGTCACCTCTCCCGTCACCTTCCCGAGAAGCCAGGCTGCCGGAACCAGGACGACCAGCTGCCTCAGAAGCGAAATAATAAGGCTGTAGGTTCCGCGGGCAAGGGCCTGGAACATGGTGGAGCTGACGATTCCGAGCGCCGCGAAGGGGAAGCAGATTCCGATAATCTGGAGCGCCTTCACACCGATATTCATCATCTCCTCCGTCGGGTTGAAGAGACCGATCAGCTTCGCCGGAATCAGTTCAAACAGCAGAAGCCCCGCTGCCATAATCACCAGCGCGATTCCGCAGCCGTTTTTCAGCGCCGACATCAGGCGCTTTTTATTCTCAGCGCCGTAATTATATCCCATAATCGGAAGCAGTCCCTGCGTCAATCCGAAAACAGGCATGAAGACAAAGGACTGCAGCTTGAAATACAGGCCGAACACGGTATATGCGGCTGTGGAAAAGCCGGAGAGAATTCCGTTCATTGCGACATTCATCACCGTTCCGATTGCCTGCATGACAATCGCCGGGAATCCGACCTGGTAAATATCTTTGACCGCCCGCCAGGAAAAGCGGAAGCCCCTGAAACCGATATTGATCTCGTGTTTTCCCTTCTTCGTAACAAGGATGCAGACCGCCATGCAGATCCACTGTCCCGCCACGGTCGCGATCGCCGCGCCTGCGACGCCCATCGCCGGTAGTCCGAGGTATCCAAAAATAAAGATCGGGTCAAGAATGATGTTCGCGACTGCGCCGATCAGCTGGAAGATCATCGGCCAGATCATATTTCCCGTCGCCTGCAGCGTCTTTTCCAGCATGGTCGACACAAACAGACCCATGGAAAATGCGCAGCAGATCGTAAGGTAAGTGTCGCCCATGGAGATGATCTCGGGATCGCTCTCGAAAAGCCGGAAGAAGGGCGTGGAGAAGAAGACGCCGTAAATCACGAAAACCAGCGAAGTCACGACGCAGAGGATGATTCCGTGAACGGCTCCCTGTTCCGCGTCAGCCTTTCTCTTTTCTCCGAGCCTTCTCGATACCAGCGATGTCACGCCGACCGCGGTACCGACCGCAAAGGCAATCATCAGATTCTGGATCGGCATCGCCAGCGATACGGCGGAAAGCGCCTTGTCACTGTATTTTGCAACAAAATAGCTGTCCACGACGTTATACAATGCCTGGATCAGCATTGAGAACATCGCCGGCAGCGCCATCGATAAAATCAGGGGCAGCATCTTTGCCGTCCCCATTTTGTTTTCTTTTCTTACGGGCTGTTCGCTCAAATTGTTTCCTCCTGATTTGAAATGAAGCCGGAAATTCTTTTTTTCGCCGGCCGTCTGAAGCGGGAAGAAACCGCAGGCCGTAAAAGTCATACTTCGGCATTCATAATCATACACTAAAACCTGCTGAAAATCAACGAAATAAAACCGCATATGACAAAGCCGGATGGCCGCACTGCAGCGTTCTTTTGCGGAACACGTGAAAATCCTGACGGAATTCCCGAATTTGTGATTGCAGCCGCTCACTTTTTGTTATAGGATTATCTGGGCGTGTACAATCTGTCCGGTTTCCCGGCGGCCTGCCGGATACCGCCATGAAACCAACACCGCCCTTTCATCCTGAACCTGCCCGTAAAGGAGGATAAATGAAACTCAGCGATCACGAAAAAGAACACTTGAGAATGATCCGCGGCGGTCTGTCCGAATGTACTGTGCTCCTGAAAAAGAACGGCGCTTTCCCTCTCGCCTCCCCCTGCACCCTCGCTGCTTACGGAAACGGTGTCCGCCATACCGTAAAGGGCGGCACCGGTTCCGGTGAAGTCAACGAACGGCATGCGGT
>CAMVNR010000020.1 GCA_947168905.1 uncultured Lachnospiraceae bacterium | reverse complement strand
AGGAAGGACTATGTCCGTAACCCTCTATCCCATAAGATTTGTGATTGAAGCTAAAAAAAGTTGGACTTGCAATGATGGGGTGTGAAACGCCCGGCATTAAAGAGCATTATGAGTGTAATAGGTGCGGGAAATATTTCTGGGATGAGTATGCGGGAAGTGAGTGTACGCCGGCGGAAGTTTATCTTGCACCAACCGGACATGATCTGTCTACAAAGGTTTCAACTTTTACAGGACCCTGCGGAAGTATCACGGAGCACTATTACTGTTCAGATTGTGATCAGTGGGTTGATACGGTAACAAAAACGGCATATCCAAAGGAAGCTTTTTATGGATCGGGATATGATCCATCTGCAATACATGATTATCAGGTTGTCACGGATGGCGGCGGAAACAAGATTCCGAACCCATCCGGTCCCGGTTATCTGTATGAGTGCACCAAATGTCACCAGCAGCTCTACATGGATCCCAAGGGTTGATTGTTTTTGAACCGGCACAAAAAATGACACAAAGAGAGAGTTAAACTGTAAGGAAACTATATGATGAAACACAGGCTCCGGCTAATTCTGCCGATTATTATTCTCTGCCTTCTCCTTTCCTCCTGCTCGGGCTGTCCCGGACGGAGGAATGAAGAGAGCGGCAGCGAAAGCATGCCCGAAAGCGGGAGCCGAATCACAGTGGAAAGTACCGGGACGGAGGAGGAACCGCCGGAGAGTGAAACCCCGGAAAGTACCGGCGGTAAGCCGGGGGATGACAAACAGAATTCCCCGGTGTCAGAGCATACAAAGGACGAAGACGAAAGCGGAAGAGAAGACCGTGACGATTCCGGCAAAGAAACGGACGGCAGCGGATCAGAAGACGATTCCGAAAGCACGGAAGAGGAGAAAAGCACCGAAGTAACCACCGCGCCGCCGCATGTGCATTCGCTGAGTCTTGTCCCGGGCGTTTTCCCGACCTGCACCGAAGCGGGACATTTTGAATATTATCTCTGCAGCGGATGCGGAGCCTGTTATTATGATGCAGGAGCAGCGCGGTATATTGAGTCGCCGGAAGAAATCGTTATTCCGCCCGCCGGGCATAAACTGAAGCTGCATCCCGCGGATGTCATTGACTGCAATGAACGGGGACTGATCAGGCCATATTATGAGTGTGAGGTCTGCGGGCTGTGCTTCCTGGACGAGGCGGCCTCCGAGCGCGTCGAGGACCTTGCAAGCCTGGAGTCCGACGGCAGCCATCAGCTGTCGCACGTCGAAGAGATGCTTCCGACCTGCCGCAGGATCGGCGTGAAGGAGCACTGGAAATGCGCGATCTGCTACCACTATTTCTATGACGCCGAAGCGAAGGAGGAGGTGGAAAATCCGGACAGGGATCTGATCATTCCGACGCTTCCGCATGATCTTGAGAAGGTGGAGAAAAAGGAGCCCGGCTGTACAGAAGACGGCGAAGAAGCTCATTATTGCTGCAAAAACTGTAAGGAACTGTTCCTGGATGAGAAGGCAGAAAAGCCGGTTGCCGACAAAAAGGAACTGGTGATCGCTGCAGCGGGCCATAAACTTGTGAAGACGGAGAAAAAAGAAGCGACCAAAGACGCGGAGGGGAATGAGGAATACTATACCTGCTCGGCCTGCGGGAAAATGTTCTCCGATCCGGAAGGAAAAGACGAAATTACAGAAAGCGACATTCTGATTCCGCGCATTGAAGAAAGCTCGGAGGAGACGCCGTAAAGAAGAAAAAGAGTGCTGCGGGCAAGATTCGTGTTGACTTCCCGCGGCGCTTTTGTTATAATTCATTCTAATATCCAGACACTGGGAAAGTAAAAAGAAAAGCATCAAAGGTCTGCAAAAAGAAGCACACTTAAATAAGGAAAAAGGAGAAAACATGGGTCGTATTATCGGAGATGGAATTACCTTTGACGATGTTCTGCTGGTTCCCCAGTATTCGAATGTCACCCCCAACATGGTTTCGCTGAAAACCAGACTGACGAAGAAAATAACACTTAACATTCCTCTTATGAGTGCCGGTATGGACACTGTCACGGAGTATCGTATGGCTATTGCGATGGCAAGACAGGGTGGTATCGGCATTATTCATAAGAACATGTCCATCGAGGCTCAGGCTGAAGAAGTGGATAAGGTGAAACGTTCGGAATTCGGCGTTATCACAGATCCCTTCTATCTGTCGCCGGAGCATACGCTCGGCGATGCCAATGAGCTGATGTCAAAGTACCGGATTTCCGGCGTTCCGATTACCGAAGGGCGGAAGCTTGTCGGTATTCTGACCAACCGGGATCTGAAATTCGAAACCGACTACAGCCGCAAAATTTCCGAATGTATGACTTCGGAAGGGCTGGTAACGGCGAAGGTCGGAACGACGATGGAGGAAGCCAAGAGAATTCTCGGCGCGGCGCGCGTGGAGAAGCTTCCGATTGTGGACGATGATTTCAATCTGAAGGGCCTCATCACAATCAAGGATATTGAGAAGGCTATCAAGTATCCGAATTCCGCGAAGGATGGCAAGGGACGGCTCCTGTGCGGCGCTGCGGTCGGCGTGACCGCGAATGTGCTGGACCGTGTGGACGCGCTCGTCGATGCCGGCGTTGACGTTATTGTCATTGATTCGGCGCACGGCCATTCGCAGAATATCATGAATACCCTGAAAAAGATTAAAGGGAAATATCCGGATCTGCAGGTGATCGCCGGAAATGTGGCGACGGGAGAGGCGACAAGAGATCTGATCGAGGCCGGCGCTGACTGCGTGAAGGTCGGTATCGGACCCGGCTCGATCTGCACCACCCGTATTGTCGCCGGTATCGGCGTACCGCAGATTTCTGCGGTTATGGACGCCTATGAAGTCGCGAAGGAATACGATGTGCCGATCATTGCGGACGGCGGCATTAAATTCTCGGGCGATATCGTGAAGGCGATTGCAGCCGGCGCGAATGTCTGTATGATGGGCTCGCTTTTCGCGGGATGTGACGAAGCGCCCGGTGCGACAGAGCTGTATCAGGGCAGACGCTACAAGGTCTACCGCGGCATGGGTTCTCTTTCCGCGATGGAAGCAGGCTCCAAGGACCGCTATTTCCAGGAAGGCGCCAAGAAGCTCGTTCCGGAAGGCGTCGAAGGCCGCGTGCCTTACCGCGGACTGGTGGAGGATACGGTTTTCCAGCTCCTCGGAGGACTTCGTTCCGGCATGGGCTACTGCGGAACTCCGGATATCGAGAGCCTGAAGGAAAACGGCAAATTCATTAAGATTTCGGCGGCAGGTCTTCGTGAAAGTCATCCGCATGACATTCACATCACGAAGGAAGCTCCGAACTACAGCGTCGAAGAATAATAATGTTTACGGCCTCCCTGAAGGATATCGAATCCTTTGGGAGGCCGTTCTTTTTATGCTTCTTCTCCGGCTTTTTCCCTGTAGAATTTCTGCATGAGGAAATAAGCCGGTTTTTTGTACTTTCTTTCTGCGTCGATCAGGCCTTTCCGGTTGAAGTACTGCTGGATCACGGAGGTCCTTCTCGGGCAGCGGAAGTCGTAGAGAATCCACGGCGCCATGCCCTTGACGTAGGGAATGGTGCGAAGCGTCGCGATCTGCTTCTCATAGACGTCCGCCTGGCAGTCTTCCGTGCCCTTGTCGGAGCGGCTTCCGCGGTGGCCGGCGAGCGCGTCTGCGCCGAACTCGGAGATCACGACCGGCTTGTCGGGATTGCTGTTCTCAAAAAGCTCCGGAAGCTTCGTGAAGTCCGGCGCGTACCAGCCGAAATACTCATTGAGGCCGATCACGTCGATGTACTCTGCGAGACGGTCTTCGATGGCGTTCCTTGTGAAGGAGACGAGACAGGCGGCGGAGACGAGACGGGTTTTATCAACCCTGTGTGCCGTATCCGCGAGCCGCTTCATGAAGGAAAGACGCTCGTCGGAGTCGGCGTTTTCATTGCCGACCGACCAGATCACGACAGAAGCGCGGTTGTAATCGCGGGTAATGAGCTCCAGAAGCTGGTTCTCGGCGTCTTTGTAGGTGGCGGCGCGGCGGAAGCGGATTGCCCAGTAAACCGGAATCTCTTCCCAGAGAAGGATGCCCATCTCATCCGCCAGCTTTGCCATCTGTTCATTGTGCGGATAATGCGCGAGTCGCATGAAGTTGCAGCCCATTTCCTTCGCATCCGAGATCGCCTGGACGGCTTCTTCGCGCGTTACGGCTTTTCCGTTTACGAAGCTGTCCTCGTGGCAGCTGATGCCGCGAAGGAAGAGCGGTTTGCCGTTCAGCAGGATTTCCCGGCCTTCCACACGGATATCACGGAAACCGACGCGGTCAGTCACGGTATCGCCGGGAATGGAAAGCGTCACATCATAAAGCTTCGGGTTTTCCGGCGACCAGAGGGAAAGGCCGGGATGCCTGAATTCGACGTGACCTTTGCCGTTTTTAACGGAGATTGCCGCTTCGTGGGAGAGCTCCGGGATGGACAGCAGGGCGTCAAGATTCTTCGGCTCCGAAAGCTCGACATCCGCACGGATCCGGTCGGTTTTTCCGGGGGCGAGGCTGATCCGGAAGTCTTTAATGAAAAGCTTCGGGACCCGGTAAATATCGATGTCCCGGTACACGCCGCCGTAGTTGAACCAGTCCGTGTTCTCGGTCGGAACCTGCTCAGGGCGCCTCGTGGCGTCGCAGACCAGCATAATGCGGTTATGGTCTTCAAGAAGATCGGTGATATCGAAAACCATCGGCGTGGAGCCGCCGCGGTGCATTCCGACATACTGCTTATTCAGGAAGACGCGCAGGATGTAATTCGCGGCGCCGATCCGCAGGAACACCCGCTCGTCCGGGTCCTTTTTAAACGAAAATTTCCTGGTAAATACCATCGAGCTTTCATACAGAAAGAACATCCGGTCCTGCATGTTCCAGGAACAGGGCAGCTTCATGACCGGCCATTCATCGAAGCTGTAGTCCACAGGGAGCGAGATTCCGTTTGCTTCATAGCGCTCCTCGAACCAGTGTTGCCGGATTGCGGTCTCGTACTGGTCGATGGCATAGTGCCAGAGCCCGTTCAGGGACTCTTTCTTTCTGCCGCCAATGAAGAAAAGGTCCTTCGCGAACGCGTCGCGGCCTTCGTATTCACCGGCAAAATCCTCGAGATTGATATCAGAGACATTTTTCTGGACGTATTTTTTCATAGGACCTCCATTTTCACGGGATGAGATTAACAGTAGTATAGCATGTTTGCGGGGGCCTGACAAGACTCTGTAAAATCCGGGATATTCGGCATAATCACGGAGTTTTTTCGTAATCTTCCGAAAGCTATCCACAATAACAATAATTGACAAAAACCGCTCAAAGATGTAAAGTTATGGCAATATGGCTTTTTTGTTTTTCGGGAGGTTTTTATGGGACTTTTGATGAGAAAAGACGTTCCCCGGGAGGAAACCTGGGATCTGTCGCTGATTTACCGGACAGAGGAAGAATTTAAGGCAGCCGAGAAGGAAATGACAGAACTCGCTTCGAAAATCTGCGCCGAGTATCAGGGAAAACTGACTGACGCGGATACGATTGTCCGCTGTCTTTCGGATTATGAAGCCTGCCTGAAGATCGAGACCCTTGTCGGATCATACACCGGGCTTGCGGCTTCCGTGGACTATTTTGATACGAAAATTCAGGAGGAGGACGGAAGGATCAGCTCGCTTCTTGCGGATCAGAGTAGCCGTCTTTCCTTTATCCGTTCGGAGATTCTCGAGTGCAGCGAAGAGGTCATCAAAGAAGCGATGGAAAAGACCGAATGCGCGAAGGGACTCCTGGCCGATCTTCTGAGGGACAGGCCGCACCGTCTTTCGAAGGAAACGGAGCGCGTTCTTGCCGCTTTTTCGGAAACCTTCTACGCGCCTGAACGGATCTATAACATGGCGAAGCTGGCGGACATGAAATTCCCGGACTTCACGGTGAACGGGAAAGACTATCCTTTAGGCTATTCGCTTTTCGAGGATGATTACGAATACGAGCGGGACACCGAGGTGCGCCGCGCGGCATTTAAGGCTTTTTCCGACAAGATCCGCCAGTATGAAAACGTCACGGCGGAGGCTTACAATACCAATGTGAAGACGGATAAAATCATGGCCTCCGTCCGCGGGTTTAAGGATGTATTCGACTATCTTCTGTTCGATCAGAAGGTGACGCGCGAAATGTACGACCGGCAGATCGACCTGATTACGGAAAAGCTCGCGCCGCACATGAGAAAATACGCGATGCTCATAAAAAAAGCCTACGGTCTGGACAAAATGACCTTCGCGGATCTGAAGCTCCCACTCGATCCGGACTACGATCCGAAGGTTTCGATCGAGGAGTCCCATCAGCTTGTGCGCGAGGGCCTGTCGATCCTCGGCGAAGATTATGTCTCGATGATTGACGAGGCTTACCGGGACCGCTGGATTGATTTTGCGAAGAACCAGGGCAAGATGACGGGCGGCTTCTGCTCCTCGCCCTACGGAAGGGGATCTTTCATTCTTCTGTCGTGGAACAACCGGATGTCGGATGTCTTTACGATCGCACACGAGCTGGGACACGCGGGACATTTCCGCAGTGCGAACCGCGCGCAGTCGCTTTTCGATACGGATGTTTCAACCTACTTTGTCGAGGCGCCGTCGACGATGAACGAAATCCTTTTCGCGCATCATCTCCTGAAGACGAATGACGACCCGAGATTCCGCAGATGGGTGCTCTCCTGCATGATCGGGAATACCTATTATCACAATTTCGTGACGCATCTTCGGGAAGCCTGGTACCAGCGGGAGGTTTATAAAATCATCGATCAGGGCGGTTCGGTAAACGCAGAGAAGCTGTCGGAGATTTTCCGGAAAAACCTGGAGATCTTCTGGGGCGGCAGCGTGGAACTGACGGAAGGCGCCGAGCTTACCTGGATGCGGCAGCCGCATTACTATATGGGACTGTATTCCTACACCTACAGCGCAGGCCTTACGGTGGCGACGCAGGCGGCGCTTCGGATTGAGCGCGAGAAAGAAACGGCCGTTGAAGACTGGAAGAAGGTCCTCTCGGCCGGCTCGACGCTTGATCCTGCGGGGCTTGCGAAGCTTGCAGGAATCGATATCACGACGGATCAGCCGCTTCTTGACACGATTGATTATATCGGTTCCATCGTCGACGAGATCGAAAGACTGACGCTGGAGATCGAAGCCTGATCCA
Organism: uncultured Lachnospiraceae bacterium; assembly: GCA_947168905.1. Lineage (GTDB taxonomy): Bacteria > Bacillota > Clostridia > Lachnospirales > Lachnospiraceae > UBA1267. The sequence goes on along the minus strand of CAMVNR010000020.1, from coordinate 25,442 downwards.
TCCCCATCCCCTTAAGGCTTCTTGGGTGCCGGCTTCATCCCTTAAGGCTTCTTCGGTGCCGGCGTCCCCCCTTCGGCGCGCAAAAAATTAGGAACCGGCGAAGAGGACGGATGAGGCGCTTCCCCGCAGGGGGAGAGGTACCGTCCGGAAAAATTCAGACAGGAGACAAAATATTCTATGCCCGATAAAACCTACAGAATCTTAGTCATCAATCCCGGCTCGACCTCGACGAAGGTCAGCCTGTTTGATAATGAAACGCTTGTATTTGAGCACAGCCTGTTTCACGATGCGGATGTGCTTCTTCAGTTCCCGCATGTGAATCTGCAGATCCCGTTCCGGTATGAAGTCATCATGGACATGCTGCGGGAGGAAGGCATTGACCCGGCATCGATCGACGCATTTGCGGGACGCGGCGGGTCTGCCTGCACGCAGCCCGGAGGCGTTACGGAAATCGATCAGAAGCTTTACGACGATACGGAAGCCGCGGTCGGCGGGTCGGAACATCCTGCGAAGCTTGGCGTCATGCTCGCCTGGAAGTTCGCCCAGAGCCTCAAAAAGCCTGCTTTTACGCTTAATCCGACCAATGTGGACGAATATTCGGACTATGCCCGTCTGACCGGAATAAAGGGCATTTACCGCGTTTCTCACTCGCATGTACTGAACCAGAAGGCCGTTGCGGATTTCCACGCGAAGAAGCTCGGCGGAAAATACGAGGATTACAACTTTATTGTCGCGCATATCGACGGCGGGATTACAGTCAGCGCGCATGAGAAGGGCAGGATGGTCGACGGCAACATGGGCGCGGACGGGGAAGGCGCTTTTACACCGACCCGGATCGGTTCGGTGCCGGTACTGCAGCTCCTGGATTATATTGAATCGCATTCGATCGAGGAGGTGCGCCTCCGCTGCTCGCGTGCGGGCGGCTTTGTCGATCTTTTCGGCACCGCGAATGCCGACACCATCCACGCGCTGGTGGATGAGGGCGACAGGAAGGCCTCCCTTGTCTGGAATACGATGATTTACCAGATCTGCAAAATGATCGGTGAAATGAGCACGGTTCTTGAGGGAAAAGTGGACGGTATTCTCTTAACGGGCGGTCTGATGCGCTTTTCGGACATTTATGAAGGAATACAGAGACGGTGCGGCTGGATCGCGCCGATCACGGTCTATCCCGGGGAGATGGAACAGGAGGCGCTGGCGCTTCCTGCGCTGCAGGTGCTCCGGGGCGAAAAGACAGCTTTGAAATACAGCGGCAAAAATGTCTGGGACGGCTTCCCGGGCATCGAGTTCTGAAGCTGTTTTCAGTAAAAAGAATGAAGGAGGAGACGCGATGAGTTTGACGGAAAAGATCAGGAATAAGGCAAAAAAATGTCTCCGGACGATTGTGCTGCCGGAGGGAAGCGAGAAGCGTACGGTACAGGCGGCGGCCTATGTGAAAAAAGAAGGGATTGCGGAGCCGGTGCTTCTCGGCGATCCGGACGAAATCAGGAAAACAGCGGAGGAAACCGGCGCGGATATCCGGGATATCCTGTTGATTGACCCGAAGAAAAGCGAGAAGAGTGCCGGGTACGCCGAGGCGCTGTATGAGCTTCGAAAAGCGAAGGGCGTCACGCCCGAGCAGGCTGAAGCGCTGGTTGAAGATGAAATGTACTTCGGGATTATGATGGTAAAGCAGGGAGATGCGGACGGCCTCGTATCGGGGGCGCTGCATTCGACAGGCGATATGCTTCGGCCGGCGCTCCAGATCATTAAAACCGCGCCGGGAATGAAGGTCGTAAGCTCCAGCTTCTTAATGGACTGCCCCAATAAGGAACTCGGAGAAGACGGGCTTCTTGTCTATGCGGACTGTGTCGTGATGCCGAATCCGACGGCGGAAGAGCTTGCGGACATTGCAGTCGCGGCTGCGGACACCGCGAAGAAGCTCTGCGGGATCGAAGAGCCCCGAGTCGCGCTTCTGTCGTTTTCCACCAAGGGCTCCGCGAAGCATGAGCTTGTAAATAAGGTTCAGGAAGCTGTGCGGCTGGCGCATGAAAAAGAACCGGAGCTTCTCCTTGACGGCGAGCTTCAGTTCGATGCGGCGCTGGTTCCGGAAGTGGCGAAGCAGAAAGCCCCCGGCTCGCCGGTTGCGGGCCGTGCGAATGTCCTTGTCTTTCCTGATCTTCAGGCCGGAAACATCGGCTATAAGATTACCCAGCGCATCGGCGGCGCGCAGTGCTTCGCGGTCCTGCAGGGACTCGCAAAGCCCTGCAATGACCTTTCCCGGGGGTGCTCGGTTGACGACATTATCGATACCGTCGCGGCTACGGCGGTACAGGCGGAATAAAAAACTGCGGCACCGGTGATCCAGTGACACCGGTGCCGCAGTTTTTTTATGCATATTTCCTTAAGTTTACATACAGCCTGCCCTTCTTTGACGAACCGCTGATACCTTCGTAAATTGCTTTCCCGAAGCCGCGGACCGTAAGCACATCGCCTTCCTTCAGCCGGGCGGAAAGCGATTCCGTCACCTGTCCGTTCACGAACACGCGCTGCTCATGGAACAGCCGCCCCACCTGGGAACGGGAGATTCCGGCAAAACCGGCAACGATGCTGTCGATGCGTTCGGAGGCGATATTCAGCGAGAGCTCCAAAAAAACCGGCTTAAGCTCCGGAACTTCATCGGTGCAGACCTGTACGCGGACGTCGGTGTGACGGATTTTCGTGAGATTTTCCGAGAGATATTCCGATATCTGCGACAGACACAGGATAAAGGCCGACTTTACTCTGATGATAATATCTCCGGTCAGGCTCCGGTCGATTCCGAGACTCATGAGGGCGCCGAGAACGTCCCGGTGGGAGAGCTCCTCCGCGTATTTTTCGCTGAGCGGCAGGACTCTCAGGACGGAAAGGGGAGGGTCCTTCGGGAAGCCGAGTTCCTCTTCGTTTCCGAAAATGAGGATCCTTCGTTCGGCGCTTTCATATCCGCCGTCAAAAGAGAAATTCCTGAATCCGTATTCGCGTACGCTGCGGTAAAAAAGATCCTGCTCGGGGAGGGAGAGAAAGTTCGAATAAGTATACATTCCGGAGCGCTCCTCCCGGTCGAAGAGGTCCGAAAGCCGGCTTAAGAGAAGGCGTTCGTCATCATTCATTTCGGTCCTCTTTTCCAGTAAAAGCATCTTCGCTTCCGGCATCATCCGCCGTAAAGGCCGCGTCGCTTCCGGCATTTTCCGCCGTAAAAGAAGTCTCACTTCCGGACTTTTCCGCCGGTGAAGCGTGGGAGCTATCCGAAACAGCGCCGGTGACTTTTGCCATCGCCCTGTCAATCTCCTCCGAAAGCGCTTTCATTGCCGCAGTATCCACCTTGACCACTTCCCGGTCATAGGTCACAAGTCCGTTGACCTCATCCTCGACATCCGAAAGCTGCGTATAAACGGCAGCAGAGAGGCCTTCGGGGATCGCCCCGATCACATCCCGCCTGAAAAGCACGGTCAGGTTATTCATCAGTTCTTCTTTCGTTTTATGCCCTTTATAACCGTAGGTCTTGTCGGGACGATAGGCGTGACCGTCGATTTTCAGCGCGTATCCGCCGTATTCCGAGAGTACATAGGGCTTAGATGAGCGGACCGGTTTCGCGGCGCGGAAATAGACGTGGCGGCTTTCAACGTCGGTTTTCAGGTCTTTTGTATGGAACCAGCCCGAAGCCGAGTCAATGAGCCGGGTATCGTCAATCGCACGGAGCTTTTCGTACATTTCGGAAGCCGAGAACTGTCCCCAGCCCTCGTTGAAAATGGTCCAGTATACAATGCACGGATGATTGCCGAGCTGAAGGACGGTCTCTTTCATCGCCTTTTCGAAGTTCTGCCGCGCCTTTTCGTTCCGGTTCAGCCGGCGGTCGGAAGCGATCCTGCCTCCGGTTGCCGTCGGAAGAACCGTGTCCCTGAAGAAATGGTAATTTCCGCAGTTTACCATGTCCTGGAATACGAGAAGCCCCATTTTGTCGCAGGCATAGTAGAAGATTTCCGGCTCCACCTTAATGTGTTTCCGGAGCATATTGAAGCCGCAGTCCTTAAGAAGCTGCAGATCCTTTTCGAAATCCGCCGGCGACTCCGGGGTGTAGATTCCCTTTTCAAAATATCCCTGGTCCAGGACGCCGTGGAAAAAAGCAGGCTTCCCGTTCAGGAGAATGCGCGGGATTCCGTCAATCGTTTCCACCGAGATATCCCTGAGCGCAAAGTAGGATTGTACGGTATCGGCTCCGGAGCTTAAACTGAATTCATACAGATAAGGATCCGCGGGCGACCAGAAGCGGGGGCAGCTTACTGTGAACTCCGCATGTCCTTTCTTCAGCGGAACCGTGATGGTCTCCTGCCCGTCATGGTAGACGATGTGTCCGCTCATCGGGAGAAGGCGGAAGCCGGAAGCGTCTGCCGGCCGGTTCGTTTCCTTCCCTGTATTTCCCGTAATCAGTCCGGGGTCTTCGACAAGATCTATCTGTACGCGGGCCCCTTTCGTGCGGATCTTAAGCTGCGGGATATATTTCATCGGAACACTTTCGAGCCATACCGTCTGCCAGATCCCGGTTACCGGCGTATACCACATTCCGCCGTTTTTCTCTTTCTGTTTTCCCCAGGGGAGGGTATGGAGCGCGAGATAATCCTCGATAAAGACGAGGATGGTATTCTCCCGGTCCGGGAAGAGCGCAGCGGTGATATCGAAGCCAAAAGCCGTATAGCCGCCTTCGTGGGAGCCCAGGAAGCGGTCGTTCACGACGACGCGCGCGATCTGGTCCACGGCGCCGAAATGCAGCAGCACGCGTCCCTTTACAAAACCGTCCGGAAGGCGGAAGGTCTTCCGGTACAGGACGGCAGCGCCGGTTTCCACGCGCTTTTTAACCCCTGACAGCTCCGATTCGATGCAGAAGGGAACACGTACGGGAACAGGCGTATCCTGTCTGATCGTGAGCTCCCATTCGCCGTTCAGGCTGAAAAAAGATTCGCGCCGAAGGAGCGGCCGCGGGTAGATGTCCCAGGGGTTTTCTGAAATAGTTTTCGTTTCCGGCATGATTTTCCTCGCAATTCTTCTGCCTTGGAGTTATAATATGATGGTAAGGTCAAAAGGTGATGTCAGGAGCGTTTCGTGCTTCGCACTTTCACGCTCCTCCCACATTCCGCACTGTCGTGGAGATAAATCTCCACTTCGTGCTCCATGTGGGGCGGGTCATTAAGCCTTTCTCCCACCAGCAAGCAAGCTTGCCGTGGTAGAAGGCTTTTGACCCTGACATCATAATATGAGTTGTCCCAAAAATGGGGGACATGAAATGCTTCGAAGCCATCATACCATTGATGCCGGATAAATTCAACGGTTTTACCTGACAGACACTGGAAAAGGGAACAGATTTGGAAGAAAAACGCTGCTGTATTGCCATTGACCTGAAATCCTTTTATGCCTCAGCCGAATGCGTCGACCTGGGGCTGGATCCGTTGACTTCGAATCTGGTTGTCGCGGATCGGTCGCGGACGGAAAAGACGATCTGTCTCGCGGTATCCCCTTCCCTGAAGAGCTTCGGAATCCCCGGAAGAGCGCGCCTCTTCGAGGTCGTGGAGCGTGTGCGTGAAGTGAATGCCGAGCGGCTGAGGAAGGCGCCGGGCGGGAGATTTTCGGGGCAGTCGAGTGATCTTGTGTCACTGATGAAGGATCCGTCGCTTAAACTTGACTACATTGTCGCCCGCCCCAGGATGCAGTACTATATGGAGCTGAGCGCCAGGATTTATCAGATTTATCTGAAGTATATCGCACCGGAGGATATCCACGTCTATTCGGTGGACGAGGTTTTCATCGACGCGACCTCATACCTGAAAATGTACGGAATGAGCGGACAGGAGCTCGCAAGAAAGCTTGTACAGGAAGTGCTTTCGGAGACCAAAATCACTGCGACAGCCGGTGTCGGTACGAACCTGTATCTTTCCAAGATTGCAATGGACGTCTATGCCAAGCACATCCCGGCAGATGAACAGGGGGTCCGGATCGCCGTCCTTGATGAAATGACTTACCGCCGGGCGCTTTGGGATCACCGGCCGATTACGGATTTCTGGCGGGTCGGCAGGGGGTATGCGAAAAAGCTGGCGGACAACGGAATGTTTACGATGGGGGATGTTGCGCTGATGTCCCTGAAGGACGAGGACCTTCTGTACCGTCTGTTCGGAGTGAATGCGGAGCTTCTTATAGATCACGCCTGGGGCTATGAGCCCTGCAGAATCGCGGATATTCGGGCGTACAGGCCTGAAAACAGAAGTGTCAGCTCGGGACAGGTTCTGCAGCGTCCGTACAGCTTTGATGAGGCGAAACTGATTGTGCGGGAAATGACGGATGCCCTGTCTCTGGATCTCGCGAAAAAGCAGCTGGCAGCGGATCAGCTGGTGCTGACGGTCTGCTATGATACGGAGAACCTGCAGGATGCCGACAGAAGGGCGCGCTATCATGGCCCGGTGGAAACCGACCGCTACGGAAGGAAGGTTCCGAAGAACGCGCACGGCAGTCAGAACCTGGGGCGGTTCACCTGCTCCACTCAGCTTTTCATGGAGGCCGCTTCGGAGCTCTACACCAGGATCGCCGACCCGGCGCTTCTTGTGCGGCGGATCTATGTGGTTGCAAATCACGTATATCACAGGGACAATGTGCCGCAGGAGAAAAAGTACGAGCAGATCTCGCTGTTTACGGATGTGGAAGCCGAGGAGAAGGAAAGGGAACAAAAAGAGCAGTCGCTTGAACGCGAAAAGAAAATCCAGGACGCGCTGCTCGCGATCAAGGACCGCTACGGAAAAAACGCGATCCTTCGCGGAATGAACCTTCAGGAAGGCGCGACCATGCGCGACCGCAACGGACAGGTGGGCGGGCATAAAGCCTGAAAAAGGTGTACGAAAAAGGAGAGAAGCGTATGGACAGGAGATATGAAAGCATCATCGACCTTCCGCATTACGAGCCGAAACGCCACAAAAGAATGAGCAGCATCGAGCGGGCGGCGCAGTTCTCGCCCTTCGCGGCACTGACCGGATATTCGGCAGTGATTGAGGGGGCGGGCGAAAGTTTTGAAGCGGAAGACCTCCGGTATCTGGATGAAGATGAAAGCTGGTACAGAGGACCGGAAGCGGAAGAATAAATCACCGGAAGCGGCATGAAGCCGCATTCCGGGATTGTACGCATTCGTCAAATCTCCATATGATAAGCATATGTCGATTTTCCTCATTGCGGGGCACAAAAAGCCGACGGACAGAATCAGCTTCTGTCCGTCAGCCCTTCATAAATTTCCTTCACACTTTTGAAGACGAAAGAAGGCTGCTTTTCATAGGCCATAATCTCGTCAAAAGAGGCTTCCCCCGAGAGAACGGCGATCGTCGTGACGCCGGCATTCACGCCGGAAGCAATGTCGGTATACAGCCGGTCTCCGATGAGGACGGTGTCTGCCGGGGCTTTGCCGAATTTCCTTTCGGCGATCTCGATCATGGTCGGCTCCGGCTTTCCGATCACCTTCGGCATTTTTCCGGTCGCGTAGCGGATGCCGATCATCATCGAACCGCAGTCCGGTACGAAGCCGTAGTCTGTCGGGCAGACAAAGTCCGGATTCGTGGCAATGTACGGAAGGTCCTTTTTGGTCAGAAGCTCGCAGGTGTTCCGAAGCTTTTGAAAAGTCAGCTCCGTATCGAAGCCGATCAGGACGGCATCCGCCGAAAGATCCATTTCAGTCGTGACGCGGATGCCGTTTTCACGGAGCTCTTTCACGAGGCTTTCGGTGCCCTGGCAGTAGATGAGCCCTCCGGGAAGATTCTCCTGCAGGTACAGCACGGTCGCCTGGGCGGAGGTGAAGAAGTTGTCACGGTCTGCCCGGATGCCCATGGCCCGGACTTTTTTAATATAATCCTCGACGGACCTGCTGGAATTATTTGTCAGGAAGACATACCTTCCGCCCCGCGCCTCAATCGTTTCGAGCAAATCAACCGTCCCGTCAAAGACGCGGTTTTCCTCATAAATCGTCCCGTCCATATCCAGAAGCCAGAGGGACTTCTCCTTCAGTTCATCGGCATTTTTCTTATTGTAATCAATCATAATTCATCTCATCATCCATACTTTTGCCGTTTTTACTTGGGGCTCTTTCGTATACAGCCTGAAGTAAAAGGCGCTGTCTGTCACAGCGCCTTACGCTTCAGGCGTCACTTCGTCAGGTCAGCAGAAAAAAATTAAATGCACTCCAGCGCCTGTTCGAGATCGGCGATGATGTCCGCGGAATCTTCGATGCCGCAGGAGAGGCGCATCAGATCGGCGGGAACGCCGGCAGCGGCCAGTTCGGCGTCGCTCATCTGACGGTGCGTAGAGCTTGCCGGGTGCAGGATGCAGGTCCGCGCGTCCGCAACATGCGTCACGATCGCGGCGAGCTTCAGGTTCTTCATGAATTTCTCCGCAGCGGGACGTCCGCCCTTCACACCGAAGGAGAGAACGCCGCAGGAACCGTTCGGAAGGTACTTCTGAGCGAGTTCGTAGTATTTGTCTCCCGGAAGGCCGCAGTACTGGACCCACGCAACTTTTTCGTGCTGCGAAAGGAATTCGGCGGCTTTCTGTGCGTTCTCACAGTGGCGCGGAACGCGTACGTGAAGCGTTTCCATCCCCAGATTCAGCAGGAATGCATTGAAAGGAGAGGGTGTCGAGCCGAAATCGCGCATCAGCTGCGCAACACATTTATTGATGTAGGCGCCGCCCTGTCCGAACTGCTCCGCGTAGACAATGCCGTGGTAGCTTTCATCCGGCGTTGTGAGTCCGGGGAACTTGTCCTTATGGGCCATCCAGTCAAAATTGCCGCTGTCCACAATCGCGCCGCCGACGGAGGTTGCGTGACCGTCGAGGTATTTCGTGGTGGAGTGCGTGACGATATCGCAGCCCCATTCAAAGGGACGGCAGTTGATCGGTGTTGCAAAGGTATTGTCCATGATCAGCGGAACGCCGTGCGCGTGGGCAGCGTTTGCGAACTTCTCGATGTCGAGAACGGCAAGCGCGGGATTCGCGATCGTTTCGCCGAAGACCGCCTTGGTATTCGGCCGGAAAGCGGCGTTCAGCTCCTCCTCGCTGCAGTCAGGGCGGACAAAAGTGAAGTCAATTCCCATCCGCTTCATGGTTACGGAAAACAGATTATAGGTTCCGCCGTAGATCTCGGAAGAGGAAACTACATGGTCTCCCGCGGAGCAGAGGTTGAAAACGGAGAAGAAGCTTGCGGCCTGTCCGGATGAAAGGAGCATCGCAGCGGTTCCGCCTTCAAGCGCGCAGAGCTTTGCCGCGACAGAGTCGCTGGTGGGATTCGCCAGCCGTGTATAGAAATAGCCCGCTTCCTGCAGATCAAAAAGCTTTCCCATGGCTTCACTGGTGTCATATTTGAACGTAGTGCTCTGAATGATCGGGAGCACCCGGGGCTCCCCTGTTTTCGGGGTGTAGCCTGCCTGGACACATTTCGTGCCGATACCGTATTCTGACATAGATTCTGATTCCTCCATATGATAATTCGGTATGATGTTCAAAGGCTGAACATGAATTATCATATCACGAATATGTTAAAAATGGAAGTCAAATATTACTCATCGGAAATTGAAAAAAGACAGGCAGAGCGGACATTTGTTGGACGGACAAGGCATTGCCATCGGCAAGAAGGCGGCAGTTACGGGACTTTTCGCAGATCCTGGCGCTTGCCGATGGCCAGATGTACCACATTCCGGCGAAAGAGGAATATGCCGATATGAAAAAGGAGCTCCAGAAGAAACAGGAAGCTCAGGGAGAAATCGGCGGTCCGGGAGCCGGCCTAAAGTAATTTTGTATCATCACACTTCTATATATTAACAGTAAAAGCAAGAGAACCGGGGAAAAAACCGTCATTTTTCCCCTCTTGCTTTTTTTCTGCCGTACTGATATAGTTTATCCTGATACGTCTTTGCATTTTCTTTGTATTCTGCAGGAAAAATGCGGGGAAAATGTTCGTGAGATTATTAGAAAAGAGGAAAGAAAAGCTTGATATTCGGAAAACACATTAATCGGTACTATCTCAAGTACGGCTGGATGCTCCTTCTGGGACTTCTCGCGCTTGTCATGGTCGACTATGCGCAGCTGAAGGTCCCGGAGTTCTACCGTATGGTAGTGAACGGCCTGAATACCGGCACGACGGAAGTGGACGGGGCGAATGTCGCCTTTACGATGGACGTGCTGCTGGATAAGATCTGCCTTCCGCTGATTATTGTCATTGTGATGATCGTGGGCGGGCGGTTCCTGTGGCGTATCGGTTTTTTCGGCGCGGCGGTCCGGGTGGAACGGGATCTTCGCGACCGGATGTTTGATCACTGCAAGGATTTGTCCCAGCAGTATTATCAGGTGAACAAGGTCGGCAACCTGATGTCGCTTTTCACGAACGACCTGGAAACCGTGCAGGACTGCTACGGAAACGGAATCCTGATGACCATGGACGCGCTTTTTTTGGGCGGACTGGCCTTTATTAAGATGTTCCGCATGAACTGGACGCTGACCCTGTTCTCGATGATCCCGATGCTGTTCCTGTTTATCGGGGCAATGACAGTCGGACGCAGGATGTCCAAGAAATGGGAAGAGCGGCAGGCGGCTTTCTCCGCGCTGTCGGATTTCTCGCAGGAATCCTTCTCCGGTATTGCCGTCATCAAGGCCTTCGCGAAGGAAGCCAAGGAGCTTCTCGCGTTCAAGAAGCTGAATAAGAAAAATGAAGAAGTCAACGTCTCCTTCGTACGGATGTCGACGCTGATGCATATCTCCGTGACCCTTTTCATCGAGTCTGTCATGTGCGTCATCCTCGGCTACGGCGGCTACCTGATTCACGAGGGCGTTTTCAACGCCGGAAAGATGATTGAGTTCATCGGCTATTTCACTTCGATTGTCTGGCCGATCATGGCGATCTCGATGCTTGTTGAGATGCACGCAAGAGGCAAGGCCAGCTTAAAGCGCATCAGCGAGCTTCTGGATGCCGATATCGACGTCAAGGACAGCGAGGAAGTGGAAAAAAGAGAAGCCGCGAACGATCCTGCCATGCATCCTGTGATTAAGGGCGACATCGAATTCAGACATCTGAATTTCTCCTTCCCGGGCACGGATCTTGAGGTGCTTCATGATATCAGCTTCAAGATCAAGGCCGGTGAAAATGTCGGTCTGATCGGAAAGACCGGTACCGGAAAGACGACGATCGTCGACCTGATTGCCCGTACCTATAATGTTCCGGACGGCACGATCTTTGTCGACGGAATCGACGTCAATCAGATGCCGATTCACGAGCTGCGTTCGCATATCGCCTATGTGCCGCAGGACAATTTCCTGTTCTCGGAGACGATCGGCTCCAATATCGCCTTTGCCTTTGTGGACGCCGATGACACCGATTCGATTGAGCACGCGGCGAGCATGGCTGCGGTCCATGACAATATCATGGAATTCCCGGAGCGCTACAAGACAGTTCTCGGAGAGCGCGGCGTGACGGTTTCCGGCGGTCAGAAGCAGCGGATTTCGATTGCCCGCGCGCTGATGAAGAATGCGGAGATCCTGATCCTGGACGACTCTGTTTCGGCAGTTGATACGAAGACCGAGCATACGATCCTTGAAAACCTGAGAAAGGAGCGCGCCGGAAAGACCACGATCCTGATCGCGCACCGCATCACCACGATTGAACATATGGACAAGATCATTTACATTGAGGACGGTGAGATCGTCGATGTCGGTTCTCATCACGAACTGATCGGGCGCTGCCCGCGCTACGCGGAAATGGTCGAAATGCAGCGGCTTGAGGACGAGAGAAAGGAGCGTGCGTAATATGAGAGAGTATTATCCCCTGCTTCTGGTCGGCGCGATTGTCGGCATTCTCGCAACCGTATTTATCATTGCCTTTTCGATGATCAAGGACAAAAAGGAAGCCTTCGGTTTCGAAAGAAACATGAAGGACAGCGAGATCATTCGCCGGCTTCTGCACTATGCGAAGCCCTACTGGAAAAACTATATCCTGATCTTTTTCGTGCTGATTCTTTCGATCGCCTACGACGTGATCTCTCCGAGAATCGTCGGCGGCATCGAGGAAATGGTCAAGGGCAGCTTCGGGATGCCCGCACTGGTGCGAATGGTGCTTCTGTATGCCGGGATCCTTCTGATGTCGCTTCTTGGCAACTATATTCAGGCCATTCAGCTGCAGAAGGTCGGTCAGAAGATCCTGACCGCGATCCGTGAGGATCTGTTCACCCATATCGAGAGCCTGTCGCACGATCAGCTGAACCACATCCCGGTCGGGAAGCTGGTGACGCGTGAATGCAACGACACGAACGCGATCTCGATGCTTTTTACGAATATTCTTGTCAACTTCTTCAAGAATATTCTGATCATTGTCGGCGTCTTTGCCGCCATGCTTGCACTGAACTATGAACTCACGCTGATGGTCAGCTGCTTTGTTCCCTTCATCGTGCTGTTCACGCTGATTTTCCGTAAATTCTCGCGCCGCGCCTACCGCCGCGTGAAAGACGGAACAACGGATATCAATACCTTCCTGAGTGAGAATCTGTCGGGCATCAAGATCACGCAGATTTTCAACAACGAAGCGAAAAAACTCGGCGAATTCCGCGAGAAGAATGAAAAGCTTGCAAAGGCGCGCCGCCAGGAGATCCTGGTCTTCAGTATTTTCCGGCCGGTTGTCTACATGCTCTACATCAGCTCGGTCATGCTGCTTCTGTATCTCGGCGGAAAGGGCTATATCCAGAACACAAGCTTCATGGGGCAGACGATCAGCTCCGGCGTTCTCGTCAGCTTCTACATGTATATCTCGAAGTTCTTCAACCCGATCCAGAACCTCGCCGAGACCTTCAACTGGCTGCAGTCCGCAATGGCTTCCGCGGAAAAGGATTTCTCGATCCTGGACATGAAGCCGGAGGTTGTCGACGAGCCGGATGCGATCGAACTCGAGCATGTACGGGGCGAGATCGAATTCAGAAATGTCTGGTTTGCCTACGAGAAGGATGAATGGATCCTGAAAAATGTTTCCTTCCACATTCAGCCGAAGGAAACGGTTGCCTTTGTCGGCGCGACCGGTGCCGGAAAGACGACGATCCTGTCCCTTGTCTGCAGAAACTACGATATCCAGAAGGGCCAGATCCTCGTGGACGGCATCGATATCCGTCATATCAAGATGCAGTCTCTTCGGAAACATTTCGGCCAGATGCTGCAGGATGTCTTCCTCTTCGCGGGAACGATCCGCAGTAATATCGTGCTCCGGGAAGAGCATTTCACGGATGACGAGATCATGGCCGCCTGTAAATACGTCAACGCGGATCATTTCATCAATCGTCTTCCGAACGGCCTGGATGAAGAGGTGCGCGAGCGCGGCAACAACTTCTCGGCCGGCCAGCGTCAGCTTCTTTCCTTCGCGCGGACAATTATTCACAAGCCCGATGTCATGATTCTTGACGAGGCGACCGCGAATATCGATACCGAGACGGAACAGCTGATCCAGAATTCGCTGGAGAAGATGATGAATATCGGTACGATGCTGATTGTGGCGCACCGCCTTTCGACGATTCAGCACGCCGACAAGATCATTGTCATCAACCACGGCGAAGTCATCGAGCAGGGCAACCACTTCGAGCTTCTCGAGAAGCGCGGCCCGTACTACGAACTGTATAAGCTTCAGTACACGGACGAATCCGCGTCATAAACACATAGATCGGTACAAGGCCCGGTGCGGGTTCCGCTTTTTGGCGGAGCTTATCGCCGGGCCTTTGGCATGCGCTTTTACAGGTATTGACGGTTGACTTTGAGCAGGATTCGCCTTATGATAAGGAAAACAACGTGATTATTCGGGCAGGGCGCCGAAAGAAAAGGAGGATGACTGACATGGCTAAAATGAAGGTCGGCATTATCGGATCCGGCAACCGGTCAAAACTGTATATCGATGCGATCAAGAGGCTTCCGGAAGATTTTGAGTTTGTAATGATGAGGTTCAGGACCGAAGAAAAAGCAAAGCTTTTCAGGAATTGATAAAAAGACAGAAAGAAGTGCTTTATTTCGGGGCAGGCGGAGGAGCTTGCAGGGCAGGAGGAAGAATGTTTGAATTTCTGAAACGTAAGATAAGAAGAAGAAAAGTGTCGATGGAATGCGTCTATGCCGGCCCAGAACAGATGGGCCGTCCGAGACCGGTGCAGAAGGGGCCGGAGGTAAAGCCGGCGCAGGCGGAGCCGGAGAAGGTGTTTTCTGAGGATGCCGGGATGGAATGCGTCTACGCCGGCCCGGAAGATGTCGAAATCGAGGAGATTTACGCCGGCCCCGGAATGATGGACGAGCTTGACCGGGAGGATGCAGAGGAGCCCGAAGACGCAGTGACAGAGGGCGTTTATGCGGGACCGCAGGATTTGCAGAATAATCAGCCGGTCATGCCGGGACCGGCTCCGATGAGCTTTGTCTATGCAGGACCGGGCGGCTTCGGCGGGCAGAAGGTGCCGGATGGCGGTATCCGGATGACCTTCCGGGAACCGCGGCCGTATCCCGAAAATTATGCCGTGGCGGAGGAGGAAGAGCCAGCGAAGCCGCGTCCGCGTGAGGCGCGTGTATTCTGTCCGGAATGCGGGAAACCGTGGGCGCCGGGCATCAGGCAGTGCACCTGCGGATATGTCTTCGAACGTGATGAAGAGCAGGAAGCAGAGGAAAACAGTACCGGGAACCCTGCCGAGCCGCTTCAGGAGGACAGGGATCTGAACGCGGAGCTGTCGATGACGACCGTCTACGCCGGCCCGGGAACCTGGGATAATAAAGGGAAAGCGTAATGAAGTACCGCCTGAAAAGCATTGTCTGGGAGATTACGCTTGCCTGCTGCTTCTCGTGCAAATACTGCGGTTCCTCCGGCGGAAAGGCCCGGGAGAATGAGCTGACGACCGAAGAATGCCTGTCGGTGGTGCGCCAGCTTTCCGAGCTGGGCTGCGGCCGTGTCAACTTAATCGGCGGGGAAGTGTTCATGCGCCGTGACTGGGACACGATTGTGCGTGCCCTCCGATCGGCAGGCATCCGCGTGACAATCATCACGAACGGATTTCTGTTCCGGACGGAACTGATTGAGAAGCTGAAAAGCCTGGATATTGAGTCCGTTGCGGTATCCCTGGACGGGCCGGAAGAGATTCATGACAAATACCGCCAGGAAGGAAGCTATGAACGGGCGCTTGGTGCAGTCCGCGTTCTTACGGAAGCCGGAATCCCGGTCTCGGTGATCAGCACGCTGAATGCCGAAAACGTGAAGACACTCCCCGTGCTATATGAAATACTGAAGAATTACCCGATCTTCGCCTGGCAGCTGCAGGCCTGCTCTCCAATGGGAAATGCCGCAAACGGCGGCATCGACTGGCGCTTTTCCTTCCGGGAGGTGATCGATTTTGTCGAAGCGAACCGAAGGCATGCCCCCTTCGCGCTGGGGATCGCGGACAATATCGGCTATTACACGGAAGAGGAAGGCTCGCTTCGGGGCATACAGAACGGCAGAGTGAAATTCACCGGCTGCCGTGCGGGGCTTACGACGCTTGGAATCGATTCTGTCGGAAACGTACGCGGATGCGAGTCGATGTACGACGAGCGCTTCAATGAAGGAAACCTGCGTTTGCGGTCGCTTCGCGAGATTTGGGAAGATGAGCATGCCTTCAGCTATAACCGCGGCTTCAGGCCGGAATACCTGAGCGGGAAATGCAGCACCTGCAGGGAGGGACTGCGCTGTGCGGGCGGCTGCCGCTCCTATAACTGGTTTACCTCGGGAAAACTGTACGAAAATCCGGGCTGTGCGAAAGCTTAAGTTCCGGCATACGGCCGCTGTTTTACATTCGGCCGGCTTGCGGCGCTTCTTTTTTGGGAAATCAGACATATTGATACGGAGAAAAGATGGGTTTAAGCATCAAAAAACAGATCCCGATCTATATCCTGATCGGGATCAATGTACTTCTGTTCATTCTGGGCTTTTTTGCCTTTGATGAGTCCGAATATATGATGAACAGCCGGACGGTTTTTACGGATAAGCAGTTTTACCGGGTCCTGACATCGATGTTTCTGCATGCGGACATCCGGCACCTGGCGTTCAATATGATCTCCCTGTATGGACTTTCGGGGCTTTTGCTTCTCACGCAGCCGGTCTGGAAATATTACACAATATATCTGTTCTCCGGGCTCCTCGGGGGTTTTTCGGACGCAGCCGTACGTCTTTCGATGAATGACCAGACCTTCACTTTGGGTGCATCCGGCGCAGTAATGGGGCTTCTTGGCGCCAACATTGCGTTTTACGTCAAAAACCGCCGTCTTCTTCCGAAGCCGGTATTAAAGTCACAGCTTTTGAGGCTCGGAATCTTTGCTGCGATTAACCTGATCCCGGAGAACCGGAGCGTCGACTACTTTGCTCATCTGTTCGGCTTTACCGCAGGCTTCCTGCTCGGACTTGCGATGATAAAGAAGGGAGGCTGAAGGGGATGCCGGTTCCCTGTCCGGGATGCGGCTTATATAAAAAGGGCGGCACGTTTTGGCGCCGCCCTTTATTCGTCAATATCCTGAAGAAGCCAGTCCATGGTCACGTCAAGGATTTCCGACAGCTTCTTTAACTCATAATCTGCCACAAATCTGGAACCATTTTCAATACGGCTGATGCTGTCATGCTCAATAGGAATTCCTTTCAGCTGCATTTTGGTCGCAAGGCGCTCCTGGGTCATGTTTTTGGCAAGCCGTGCCATTCGTATGCGCTGCCCGCATACATTGTTTTTTCCGTTATATGTGTAGATCTTCATTCCGGCGAGTCGCTGGCCCTTTCGCTAATGATATTCCGCCACAAAAACATTAGCACAAATCGGCTCCGGGAACTTGTTAATGATGCGAATGAAGATAAAATATGGTAGTTAACATTTTGATGCGTTCTGCCGGAAGAGATTTGAAAAGGCCCGGAAAATTTTTCCAGGCCCGAGTCTCAAGAAGTGCTGATCAAGTTGTTTTTTCGATCGCCGGATTAGTCCCTGCCGCGAAACAGGTTTCTGAAGAATTCGGCAATCCGGCTGAAGAATCCGGAAGCAGCAGGTGCTTCACTTTCGCTTTCTGCGTTTTCATCAGACTGGGACGCAGCCCCGGAAGACGCTGTCCCGCCGTCATTTTCGGGGGACTGCCCCTCTGCTTCAGACTGTTCGCCCTCAAGCTCAGGCATCTTGCCTTCCTCAGGCATCTGGTCTTCCGTCTGTCCGGGCATCTGATTCATCCCGCGGCGCTGTCCGTTCATGCCGCCCATCATTCCGCCGCCCATGCCGTCCGGACCTGCGATACCGCTCTGGTTGTCGATCGTTCCGTCGGCGATGTAGAGACTGCCGTCATAGTCGATACCGGCATCCACGGCGGTATTGGCGCTCTTTATCGTCGTGTAGCCGCCAGTGAAGTTGACATCGCCGTTGCTGTCAATTCCGTCTACGCCTGCGTTGACGTTCCAGGTGCCGCCGGTAACGTTGACGGAGAAGGTCAGGCTGTCGGCGTAGGTGTAATCGCTGTTTGCGGCATTGATGCCGTCGTCGGATGCCTGTATCCCGCCCTCTCCGCCGAAGAGGTTGACGATGGTGCCTTCGAGGCCTTCGTTGCAGCTTGACACATTGATTGTGGGACCGGAACCGTCTTCGGAGCCGATCGTGAGGATGCGGTCGGCATGGATTGCGTCATCCGAGGCGCTGATATTCAGGGTGCCGTTTAAAATCGTAAGATCGTATCCGCTGTTGATGGCGTCGTTTGCCGCGGTGATATTGATGGTAAGTTCGCCGTCGATGACGAAGCTCGGACTATCAGCGTCCCCGACCTTGATGCCGTTCTTGCAGGAAGAGGCATCGATGGTGAGCGTTCCGCTGCCGGTGAGATATACATTTGCGCCGTCTTTGATCTTGATCGCTGCGCCGTCGAATGCATCCGCAATTTCTGTATCTTCGGAATCTTCATCGGCAGGGTTTTCGGCATCCGTCAGCGTTACTTCTCCGTCGACAATGATTTTAACCTCGCTGCCTTTATTGCAGGAGAGCGCCGCGCCCGTCGTCGATGTCACATCGAGATCCCGAAGGATCAGGACGACGCCCGTCGTTCCTTTCTTGACGACAATATTTCCGTCGCTGCAGCTGCCGGTGATAATATAGGTGCCGGAGGACTCGATTTCCACCTGATTGTCTGCATCTGTCATGGTAATGGTTTCGGCGTTTTTCTCATCGGCGTCAAGATCGGCTGCGGTATTTACGACGTCGCTTGTGACGATCTTAGAGGGCTCTTCGGCATAGGTGACATTTCCGCCCATCGGACCCATCTGTCCGCTGCCGAAACCTTCTTCTGAGCCCTGGGGGCCTTCACCGAAAGCGAAGCCGCCGTTTTCACCGGCACCGGGCATTTCACCCATCTCCGGGGGTGTCTCGCCGTCCGGCATCTGTCCGTCCGGCATCTGTCCAGGCTGAGTGCCGTCCTGTCCGGGACCGCCGCCCGGGAAACCGCCCCGTCCGCCGGGACCCTTCATGAGGAGGCTATCCGAGCTGCCTTCAGCAACGGCTGTGATCCCGCTCTCAGTGTCCTCTGCTGCGTAGACATTTGCCGTTACGGCACCGATTCCTGTGAAGAGTACTGCCGCAGCGCTGACGCCGACAAGCATTTTTTTCCAGTTCTTTCTGATTTTATGATTTCTATTCATTTCATGCTCCTTTCTGCACGCTGACTGTTCTTACTGAAGATTTTTTCGACTGAAAAGTTTTTACAGTGTGGCCGGCACCGTTTTTACTTTTCATGGCGCAAGTATAACTGTCAAGGCTGAAACAAAGCTGAAAGTTTTAAAAAATTTTTTAAGCCCCCAAAAACGCCCCATCCGGAGGGTATCCTGATGGGGCGAAGCGGTATTCAGAGGTTCAGGGCGGCGCGGGGCCGTATGCTTCAGTATTTCAGTTCCGGCTCGTAGAATTCGAAGATCATTCCGTCGTTGTATTTTTCCCCCTCCCGGTCATGTGCGGTCCAGCCGAAAAGCAGGATTCCCTTCTTCTGCAGGCGGTCGATCTTCGCAGGATGCGGACCGATCTTGTAAGCGATAAAATGCGGCTGGGCTGTAAAATTAAAGAAGCACTGCGACAGGAGCTTTGAGACAATGCCGGACTGTCCCTGCTTCATGGTCTCATAAGGGGCGGCAAGCTGGCCGCGCACCACGTCCGGCGCGTTTTTCCTGAACCATGAGACAATGAAGGGATTAAAGCTTTCAATACAGTAATCCTGATGAAAGTCCTTCAGGAGCGCATAGGTTTTTTCACACAGCTCACGGTTTTTCGGGCCGGTTTTCAGCTCCACAATCAGCGGGCCGGCGCCTTTGATGTTTGCGAGGACCTCCGTGAAGAGAGGAATCGTTTCGGAAGTTCCGCAGAGGTGCATTTTCCGAAGATCCTCATAGTCGTAGCTGTCCACGCGCCCTACAACGCCGGTTACGCGCTCCAGGGTGTCGTCGTGGAAAACCACCACCTGGCCGTCGCGGGAAAGCTGTACGTCCAGCTCGATTCCGTAGCCCTTTTCGGCCGCCCGCTTAAATGCCGCGAGCGAGTTTTCCGGAATCTTTCGGTCCTTCGTGTGCAGCCCTCTGTGGGCATAATTCACGCGCAGGAAGATTTTTTTCTTCTCATCAGATAATATCGTCATTATGGCTAAATCCCCTTGCATATTGAATAATTTTCTTGTATTATATCACTATCAGATCCGCTTCGCAAGCCTTTCATACGCGGCGGAAATGAATTCCGGAGGACATTATGAAACTGAATTTTAAGAGAACTTTTTTTGTGGGTCTGGCCTTTCTGTCGATCTGTTCATTCTGGCAGTTGTATGACGGTGTCGTCCCGCTGATACTGACAAAAACCTTCCATCTGGATGAAACCTTTACCGGCGCGATCATGGCCGCGGATAATGTGCTCGCACTGTTTCTCCTGCCCTTCTTCGGCGGGCTTTCGGACAGGACGAATACGAAGATCGGAAAGCGGATGCCGTTCATCCTTTTCGGAACCGGCTGTGCCGTGATCCTGATGAATATCCTGCCGCTTCTGGACAATTCCTATGCTGCGGGCGGATCCCCGTTTAAGCTGATCTCCTTTATTATTGTACTTGCACTCCTGCTCGTTGCGATGGGTATTTACCGTTCGCCGGCGGTCGCTCTCATGCCGGACGTCACTGCGAAGCCCCTGCGTTCCAAAGCGAATGCGGTCATTAATCTGATGGGGACTGTCGGCGGCGCGCTGTATCTCGGTCTCGCCGCGGTGCTTTATCCGACGTCTAAGATCAAGGACCTTCCGCATGTGAATTACCAGCCGATTTTCCTGATCGTCTCCGCAATTATGTTTGTGGCTGTCGGACTTCTGTTCCTGCTGATCAAGGAGCCGAAGCTTGTGAAAGAGACGCAGGAAGAGGAGAAGAAGCATCCGGAGTGGAATCTTGCCACAACGGACGACTCCGGCAAGGAAGTCCTCCCGAAGGCAGTTAAAAAATCCTTGGCCTTCCTCCTCGCGTCGATTGCGCTCTGGTTCATCGCCTATAACGGCATCAGCACCTGGTTCACGACCTATGTCGATCAGGTCATGGGAGAGGGACTCGGCGGCGCTTCGACCTGCCTTCTGATCGGAACGATCGGTGCGGCGGTCATGTTCATTCCGATCGGTATCATCGCCTCAAAGATCGGCCGCAAGAAGATGATTATGATCGGTGTGGCGATGCTTTCGTCCTGCTTCCTCCTGGGGACAATCCTCACCTGGAATGCGCATAAGATTACGGTTCCGATGTACATCCTTTTCGCCGTTGTCGGCGCAGCCTGGGCATCGATCAACGTCAACTCCCTTCCGATGGTTGTCGAAATGTGCAAAGGCTCCGACGTCGGCAAATTTACCGGATATTATTATACTGCGTCGATGGCCGCCCAGGTCGTTACCCCGATCATCGCTGGCTTTTTGATGCGCCACATCAGCTACCGCATTCTCTTCCCGTATTCGACGATCTTCGCGGCGCTCGCCTTTGTCACGATGATTTTCGTCAAGCACGGTGACCAGAAAGCGGAAGCAAAACGCGGAATTGAGGCCTTTGAGGACATGGAAGACTGATATGCTTCCTTCTACCATATTTTGCGGTCTGCTTCCGTGCGGACCGCATTTTTTGGTATTGCCTCTTGCGGTTTTTATAAAACGGTGATATAGTTATCCTATCTATATTTTTATCTAAAGGGGGTTTCTCCACTATGGCTGAACAGAAAAAGAAAACCTATCAGAAGGCTTCGGGCGAAGCCGGTTCTAAATCTGACGCCAAGCAGGCCTATAAGAAAGCCGCTCCTACCGGCTCGGCTGCCGGTTTCAGGGTCGGTGCGATCCTTCTGTGGCTCGCTGCAATTGCATTTGAAATTCTCGCAGTGCTTGTGATCAAGGGCGTGGTCGATCTGAAATTCATCCCTCAGATTGCGCAGCTGATTGCTTTTCTGGTCCTTGACCTTATCTGTGTCATCATCGGTTCCCAGCTCTGGAAGAAGTCGAACCGCATTGATCCGGCGAGCAAGAAGAACAAAGTCAAATTCTGGCTTTGGAACAATATGGGCGTTATCGTGGCGGCCTTCGCGTTCATTCCTTTCGTCATCATTGCGCTGACTGACAAGAATGCCGACAAGAAGACCAAGACCATCGCGACGGTAGCGGCGGTTGTGGCGCTTGCGATCGGTGTTGCCACCAGCATCGACTACAATCCGATTTCTGCAGAAGAAAAAGAGGCGGCGATGGAAGAAATCGACGGAGATGTTTTCTGGACGCCCTTCGGACATGTATATCATGCCTATGACGACTGCCAGGCGCTGAACCAGACGGATACGCTGACTTACGGCTCTGTCGAAGAAGCCATTGAACACAACCGCACCCGTATGTGTTCTTTCTGCGCGAAACGCATGGAGAAGGAAGAGGGCGTAACGCTGGACGGCATCAAGACGGATAATGTCGAAGTGAACGAAGAGGATCTTGTGCCGGCAGCTGAATAATCCGAATACCTGCTGTTTTCGGGGCGTTTTTTGCGCCCCGAATCTTTTTCTTTTGTGAGGTGAAATGAGTATGGATGCAAAGACTTTTTTAACGGATGAACTGATTGCCGAGATTTCAGAGAAAACCGGCCAGTCGAAGGCGGATACGAAAAAAGTGCTGGAAAAAGCGCTTCCCGATATGATAAAAAACGCCGAGAAACAGGCCGCGAGTAAGGAGGGCGTGAAACAGCTCGAAGAAGCGGTCGAAGCCGACAAAGTGCCGGTTCGGGGCGGCCTCCTGAACGGAAACCTGCTGTCCCTCTTACTCGGCGGAAATACCGGAAACGCTGTCGACAGCGCGGCGTCCCAGTCGAATACTTCCTCCGGGGCAGCGGGCTCAATTCTTTCTGTGGCAGCCCCGCTTCTTCTGAACATGATGCTGAATCAGAACGGAAATTCCAGTTCGGGCGGCCTTCTCGGCGCGCTGACGGGCGGCGGAGCTTCTTCCGGAAACGCTTCCTCCGGCGGCGGAATTATGAACCTTCTGGGCGGTGATGGACTGGCTTCCGGCAGTACCGGCGGCGGCCTTCTCTCAGGCCTTTTCGGCGGCGGAAAGACGGATGAGAAGGAAGAAGAAAAGGAAGAGGAGAAGCCGGCATCTTCCGGCGGCGGGCTCATGGGCCTTTTGGGGTCACTGATCAGCACCGATACTTCCGAGGAAGAAAAGACGGAAGAAAAGCCGAAGACCTCTTCATCGAACAAGAAGAAAAAACCGGCCTCTTCCTCTTCATCGAACAAGAAGAAAAAACCGGCCTCTTCTTCGACAGCGAAGAAGAAACCGGCGTCTTCAGGCACAAAATAATAAGGGATGAAATCTACTCCTCGAAGCTGATATCGACAATATAGGTGCTGCCTTCGAGGCGCTTCGCGGTGACGGTGCCTTTCGTCGCTGTAATTCTCTGGTTCAGAGGAATATTTGCCGACATCGCTGCCGCAGGCTCGGCGGTATAATACCAGGCGCGCGGGAGGCGGCCTTCGGTGATTTCGACCTCCTGGCCGACTTCGAGTACATTTCGTTCCATGGTAAATGGTTCGGTTCGCATATTGTTTTTGCCGTTCCTGCCGGAGGAAGCTTTTTCGCGGTGCGGCGGGAGGGCATCTCCTTTACATGATTTACCGGCCGGTTCGGGGCAAAAGGTTCTGAACCGGCCGGATCTATTATATGACGCCGAGGGAGTGATTTCAAGTGAAAAAACTGAAATACTGCTTTTCAAGCCGCCAAAGATCGTGTATACTGGTATCTGTATGAGAGAAGGGGACGCAGTGCTTCTTTTTTGCTCATACGGATTAATGAGGATGGGAGCGTACATGCAATGAAAAAAGTAGAAGATTATGTAATTACCATTCCGGATTTCCCGGAGCCTGGGATTATGTTCCGGGATGTGACCTCAGTGCTGGTCGACCCCGATGGCCTGAAGCTCGCGATTGACGAGATGCAGCAGAAGCTCGCGGACACCGAGTTCGACGCGATTGTCGGTCTGGAATCGAGGGGATTCCTTTTCGGAATGCCGATCGCCTATAATCTGCATAAACCCTTTATTCTGGTGCGTAAAAAAGGCAAGCTTCCCAGAGAGACCGTTCAGAAAGAGTACGACCTCGAGTACGGAAGCGCAGTCATCGAGATTCATAAAGATGACCTGAAACCCGGTCAGAAGGTGGTCATCATTGATGATCTGATCGCCACCGGCGGAACCGTGAAGGCTGCGGCGGAGCTTGTGGAAGAGCTGGGCTGCACGGTGGAAAAGATGGTTTTCCTGATGGAGCTTGCAGGGCTTGAGGGACGAAAAAAGCTTGAAGGCTATGATGTCGAGTCTGTGATCTGCTACGAGGGTAAATAAAAGAGAAAGGGGAGAGTTGATGTTTAAACTCAAACAGAACAAGACGACGGTTATGACGGAGATTCTGGCCGGCGTGACGACATTTATGACGATGGCATATATTATCGCGCTCAATCCGAATCTTCTGACAAATTTCGGCGCGGACGGCGGACCGTCTCTGTGGAACGCGGTCTTCATGGCGACCTGTATCGCTTCGGGAATCGGCTGTATTCTGATGGGAATTCTCGCAAACAAGCCTTTCGCCATGGCACCCGGCATGGGACTCAATTCGTTCTTCGCGGTTGTCGTTTCGCAGGTGGCGGTTCTCGCGGGCGTGAGCTACCTCGAGGGCTTCCGGGCAGCGCTCATTATTATCCTGATCGAAGGTGTGGTTTTCCTGATTCTTTCTCTTCTGAATGTACGCGAGAAGATCGTGAAAGCGATTCCGCTTCCGATCCGGATCGGCATTTCCCCGGCCATCGGCCTGATGCTGATGAATATCGGTTTCGGCTCCAACGCCGGCGTCTACAGCGAAATGGGCGGACCTTTCTACGCGATGCGCGACTTCTTCGGCGCGTTAACGGCGAAGACAGCTGCGACATCGATGGGTACCGGACACGGCGTCATGGTCCTGACCGTTGTGACGATGCTGATCGGCTTCTTCACGATTATTATCCTTGCTCATCATAAAGTCAAAGGCGCCGTCCTTCTCGGAATGCTCGCGGCTTCCATCGTCTACTGGGCAGGGCAGGCTATTTTCCTCGGGGAAAACCCCTTTGCCTCCCTTGCGTCGGCCTCTTTCGTGCCGCCTTTCAAGGATATGGCAGAGAGCACGCTTTTCAAGCTGGATTTCGCAACTTTCGGAAAGATCGGTATCGGAACCATTATCAGCCTGATCGTGACGTTCTGCATTATCGATATGTTTGATACCATCGGAACGCTCGTCGGAACCGCTTCCCGTGCGGGCATGATCGATGAGGAGGGCAATATGCCCCAGATGAAGCAGGCGCTGGTTTCCGACGCTCTTGGCACCGTGATCGGCTCTGTGACCGGCACCTCTACCGTTACAACCTTTATCGAATCCGCATCCGGCGTGGAAGCCGGCGGACGTACCGGGCTTACGGCGATTGTGGCCGGCGTGATCTTCCTTCTCTGCATGTTCCTGTCGCCGATTGCCGCGCTTATTCCTGCGGCTGCGACTTCGTCCGCGCTGATCTACGTCGGCGTGCTGATGCTTTCCGGCCTCAAGGACATCGACTTTACCGACAATTTCCAGGTGATCCCGGTAGCGATTATGCTGATCGCGATTCCGATTTCTGGTTCGATCGGCCATGGCATCGGTCTCGGAATGATTACCTACACCGTGATGAAGGTTTTCACGGGCAAGGCAAAAGAGGTCTCGATACTGACCTATATTATCTCGGCCTTGTTCCTTGCGAAATTCTTTTTACCGTTCTGAGTTCAGCAGTGAGCCGGGAAAGACGGGGCTGTCGCACTAAGAAAAGAGTGCGGCGGCCTTTTTCGATGAATTGTTCACA